>JACSDG010000225.1 GCA_015660855.1 Magnetococcales bacterium | reverse complement strand
AAAAAAATCAGGTGTGAGAAAATCAAAATCTTGGGGCTGCGCCCCTACCCCCCCTTGGGGGGCAGTAAAATCAAAGTCAAAATCAAAATCAAAGTCAAAAGAAAAACCTTGGAGGCTCCGCCTCCAAACCTCCGCCGGATGATCCCCCCCGGACCCCCGCAATAGTTTCAACCTTAAAAAAAGAGGGGGGACTGAACGGTTACGTCACAACACGGCTACAAAATGGGTTTCTTTTTTCCTGGGAATTCTGGGGACACAATGCCAAATGAATTCCGGGGTGACCCTTTCGATTGGTTCATCCGGCCAGATTTTGGACGCAATGGGAGCCAAACGATCCAACATAAGGTCAGCCAGATTGAAGCAGCACAAAAAACGCCGCTGCTGTAAAAAGCGTCCTACACCGAAATGGTTCACTGATCTGTTCTTGTTTATCCCTCCGGTGGTTGCGCAACTGAAACCGCCGGAGGGATCCAGTCCCTCCGTGTTCTTTCCCTCCGTTCCACAAACGAAATCAGCCAACGTTTGTCCAATAGGCAAGACGGTTTGATCCACATATTCTTCTTGCCGAAAAGCTAAACTTGACGGAAGATGGCCGGGTGGCTGCGGAGTTTTGCAGGGCGTTCCGGTGCTTGTAGGTTCGGCCAACAAAAGCAATGGAAACAAACGATTGAACTGAATTCTGGGGATGCCCAACTAAATTCGGGGAATTCGCCCCACCGCAATAATTAGTCGGGTGTCCCCGGAATTCAACCTGAGGCCGACAGGAATTATGGAAGATCAAAAAGAAAAAAATAGATCCCAGTACGATACCACCCTCAAGGATCTGTTTGAAAAGCCGCCGCAACGGTTGTTACAGATTCTGATCGGACGGGAAGCTGTGGAACTCCTAACGGTGGAATTCGCTTCCACCCAAAAACGTCTTCCCGATCTGCTGTTTTTACTGAAGGATGATTCGATTTTCCATCTGGAGTTGCAAGGCAGTTCTGAGGGCATGAACTGGCGCATGCTGATGTATTACTCGTTGATACGTCAGCGTTATCCGAACAGAGTTCTGGTTCAGAAGGTACTGTACGTCGGGCTTAAAGAGTGGCATCCAGGATCGGCCATCGAAGAGCCGAATTTATCCTTTCGCTACGAGGTGGTTGACATCCGCAGCATCGACTGTCGGGAGTTTCTGGACAGCCCGTCTTTGGAGGAAAACATCCTGGCCATCCTTTGTCGGATCGATAACCAGAAAGAGGTGATCCAGGAAATCTTGTATCGAATAAGTGAACTGCCGATAAAAGCCAGGGCGGATGCCCTGACGAAATTAGTCATCTTGTCCAGGTTGCGTAGACTGGAAATGGTAGTCAAAACGGAGGCTGAAGAAATGTCACTTACCTTCAATGTAATGGAAAACGATGTGCTGCGGCCTTTGTTTATGAAGGCGCAAATGGATAGCGAGCAGAAGGGAGAGGCTAAAATTCTGACGCGCCTGTTGCAACGCCGCTTCGGCACAGTGCCTGACTGGGCCAGCGAAAAGATCGCCAAAGCTGAACCGCCCTCTTTGGAGAATTGGAGCCTTCGCATCTTCGATGCCCGGTCGCTGGACGATGTTTTCTCGGACAAGGTGTGATGCCGGTTTCCTAGAAGAGTTTGCAAAATTGTTCCGGTAGCCGTTTTGTCCAACTCGTCTGCCATCCATTGCGGGTAAGACAGATAGCCACACTGTCTGGCCGGTACGGGGTGGACAATAGGATCTTTGGTGCTTTGGGTACTTCAGATATGGGGGGATGGGGGGATGCCAGTGACTTGCCCGGTTATTTGGTAAATTATCAAACTTAACTAAAATTCAGACAATTTTCGGAATGTAAATATAGATAATGCTCCTCAATGTTTCCATCAGGGTCGTTTTCTAAGTATATGATTTATAAATCTTTTCTGATATAGCGTTAGAGAGTCGCAATTTTATAACCGCGCCATGCAAGCCGGGTTGTACGCGCCAGCCCAAAGCCTCATAGCCGGGTTGCACCTCCAGCCTTGACTTCGAAGCGGCCAGGGAGGGTTCATTTTACAAACGGTGCGGACACCGCCCAGAAAATCGACCAGGGGACTGCCTGCCTGACGCGATGGGATGGTCCTTGGCTGTGTGGCCGAAATGGTTATGCCACACCGATATTTGTGTGCTATGCGCCAAGCCGATTCATCTCCACAGCCTGAGCGGACAGGATGAACCTCGGCAAATGTTGCCATTTCGGCGACTCTTGTGCCTTTAAAACTGGCCGTATAACGTCAAGCCTCACAGCTGAGTTGTACGGTCCGTCTGATCGCGCTGGGGGTTACTGGCTGCCGTGGTATTGCTGGACTGACCACCGAGGCCTGGGAGGGGGGTATTTTCCGTGTGGCCCCTTCGCGTCGGGGTGTGCATGGTGGAAATGGATATTATTTCCGTGCTGGCAGGGCAATCTTGCCCGCGTTTCAAACTCGACCATGCCAACCCGTGCTATATGTCCATTTTGGACATTTTCTCCCCGCCCCATGTGTATGTTTGTTTTTTCCCGTTGCGTTCGCGGTGTACCACTCTCGTTACTCCGGTTATTCCCAACCTTCTGCGGCGATTGTTTACCGTCTGTGGTGAAACTCTAAAGATCTTTGCGACTTCACGATCTGAAAGTTTCTGTGCCTCCTGCGTGTTCAGAAAGCCGGCCAATTCTTCCCGTTTCTTTGCCGGCCTTTGATCATTGGCTGGTGGCTCAACAGATATAATTCCATTTCTAAATCAAAAGTGCATTAATCATCCACGACCAAGCCGTGATTGAGCTGATACGGCTGTGGTCGTCTTCTAGGGAGAGGAGAGCCGACTCCAAGTGCCGCTCAAGTGCTTCGTAACCATTCAGTCCCCCCCTTTTTTTTAAGGTTGAAATTATTGCGGGGGTCCGGGGGGTGTGTCCGAGAGGTTCCAATATTCAAATTGACTGAAAGGT
>JACSDG010000104.1 GCA_015660855.1 Magnetococcales bacterium | reverse complement strand
CAAAACCCAAAGTTCAACTCCATCGCGCCGCCACACTTTTACCAGTTTGTCCATACGCCGATCACCGATCTGGGATTCACGGGTGATGCGGGATAACTCTTTGTCGAGAAACTCAAATCCTCGTGTCCAATCAATACCGTCATAAGCGACCGGAAGAAAAAAATCCAAAAATTCCGGGAAATAAGCCTCAAGAATATCCTTCCAGGGCACGTCAAATTCATCGTTGGAACATTTTTCGTCGTTTTCCTGGATGGTCATCCCTTTCCTTCCGCAATCGATCATCAAGTTCTTCCGGCACGAGAGCACCCAAGGTTTTGGTTCTTGCCCGCAGGGCATCATGAACATGATGCCCTGCGGGCAAAAAAACAAAATCAAAACCCTGGGGCTGCGCCCCTAGATCCCCCTTGGGGGGCAGTAAAATAAAAATCAAAGTCAAAAGAAAAACCTTGGGGCACTGCCCCAAACCCCGCCGGGGGGGATGATCCCCCCCGGACCCCCGCAACAATTTCAACCCTAACGTAAAGAGGGGGGAACTGGATGGTTACTCTTGGGGTGAAGCCCCCATGGTTTTAGTTTTCGCCCGAACGCCTCACGCTTTTTCACTGCCCACCTGAGCATAATTTTCAGCTTTGTCCAATTGCTCCAGAATGACAGACATGATTTTGTCTGGCTGAAACTTGGGAATGAAATCGTTGGCCCCCATTTGTTTGGCCTTGTCGCTGTTGGACTTGTTGCTTAGAGAACTGTGTAGCACCAGATAGATGTGCGATAATTTGGGATTTTGTTTAACCTTCCGGGTAAAGGTAAAACCGTCCATGATGGGCATTTCAATGTCGGAAATAACCAGATTATAAATGGAGCGACCCCGGCCATCTTGAACCGACTTTTCCAAAAGATCGTAGGCCCTCTGAGCGTTTTCGACGATGGTATGCTTGATCCCCAACTGGTCAAGGGCCGAGGCCAGCAAGGTACGCGCCGCCCTGGAATCGTCAGCAGCAAGAACATGGTGCTGCTTTTGAACAATCTTCTTGCCTTGAGAAACCACAGACTCGGAAACACGATCATCGATACCAATGATGTTGGCCAGGATCATCTCTACATCAAGAATCTGAATGGGGACACCCTGATGATAGGTTATCGCAGTAAGATAACTCCCCTCAAAAATGGTTCCCTGGGGAGCGATGACTTCCGTCCAGCTTTTGTTGATCAACCGGTCAGGCCGGGCAATAAGAAAACCCTGAGTGGAAGTGCTGTATTCGCAGACCAGGATGTAGGATACCCCCAAGGTAACGTCCACCGGTTCCAAACCAAGAGCCATGGACAGATCGATGACAGTGACGGGATGGCCACGAAAATCAATGGTCCCGATGATTCCCGGTCCAGCCTCGGGCATGATGGTCATGGCCTTGGGGGTTTCCAGAATTTCGATGATTTTAAAAACATTCAACCCATAGAGCTGCCCATCGGAAAGAAAAAAGGTCAGCATTTCCATTTCGTTGCTGAATGCCAGATTGGTGCGTTGGTTCACCTCCGACATTAACTCATCCATTTTTTTCTCCATTCAGAAATTTACATGCTGGGCAGACTGCAAGGAAACCACCGACCGGACATCCACCCCAAAGGTATCTGGTATCGACCGGCGACACCACAACAAAAAAACCGCAAAGGCCCTCCTTTCGAGGCTATATAAAATCCGAATATTTGTCAAGAATATCCTTAAAATCAAATGGGTGCTGGAAAAAGGATGGCCGAACTGTATCAGGGAAGGAAAACGAAAAAGCGAAAGCCTTGTCCAAACGGGCGAATCGGCTAGAATGGTGGCAGAATCTAATACTGTGCACAAGCAGCAGCCGAAACGAAGATCAGGGCCGATCAAGGAGATCTTAATGAAAATCACCCTCAATGGTGAAATAACACAACTGGCCGAACCCATCACCATCGCCGAACTTATTTTGCACCTGGGCTTTGATCCCAACCGCGTCGCCGTGGAGCGCAATCTGGAAGTTGCCAAACGAGGGCGTTTCGCCGAGATTTCCCTGGCCGACGGCGACCAGGTGGAGATCGTCCATTTTATCGGTGGCGGTCATGAAGGGATGCAAGATCCCCTGGTGGTGGCAGGTCGATCCTTTGGCAGCCGTCTTCTGGTAGGGACCGGGAAGTATAAAGATTTTGCGGAAACGCAAAAAGCTGTAGCCGCCTCCGGTGCCGAAATTGTCACAGTGGCGGTACGCCGGGTCAACGTCAGCGATCCCAAAGCCCCCATGCTGACCGACTATCTGGATCCAAAAAAATATACCTACCTGCCCAATACCGCCGGCTGTTTCACCGCCGAAGATGCCGTACGTACCCTCAGACTGGCCCGCGAGGCCGGGGGATGGGATCTGGTCAAACTGGAAGTTCTCTCCGACCCCAAATATCTGTGGCCCAACAATCCGGAAACCCTCAAAGCCGCCGAGCTTTTGATCCGCGATGGTTTCAAGGTCATGGTCTACACCACCGATGATCCCTACCTGTGCCGAATTTTTGAAGAAATGGGTTGCGTCGCCGTCATGCCCCTGGCCGCCCCCATTGGTTCCGGATTGGGTGTCTGTAATCCCTTTACCATCCGTATCATCATCGAACAGGCCAAGGTTCCCGTCCTGGTTGATGCCGGTGTGGGAACCGCATCCGACGCCGCCATCGCCATGGAGCTGGGGTGCGACGGCGTCCTCATGAATACCGCCATCGCCGGTGCCAAAGATCCCATTCGCATGGCACGCGCCATGAAAATGGCCGTCCAGGCCGGAAGAGACGCCTTTTTATCGGGACGAATACCCAAAAAATTGTATGCCACCGCCTCCAGCCCCCTCGAAGGAACTTTCTTCGGCCCCTCCTAAAAGGTGATCACGGTGATTCTTTCGACCCAAGCTTCAAACTGGGATTGCCGCTGGCCCGATCCCGTAGCCCTCAAAGTCGCCACGGACCGATTGCTCGCCGGACGCCCCCCCGACGATCCCAGCCTTAACCGCAGCCTGGGCGTCACGATACGCATGGAACCACCAGAGGATCCGCAAAACCCCATCAGTGCCCTGTTGGTGTCCCCCTGGGCGGTGGAACGCGTCTTTTGGCATCACCAGCCAAACACTTTGCCCCCAATCATCCATGCCGCCGATCTGGAATTGGATCCCCAAGGGCGGGTGACATCAGGGCAAGGAGTCATCCTCGAAACCAAAAACCGCACCTTCCCCGTGGTCATTCACTGGGAACCGGAAACCGGTCATCATTTCATTCAAACCCTGTTGCCTCAAGTCCTCGACATGCGCACGCTCGATGAAGCCATCCGCCATGCCCTGGGTACCCACTCTGGATCCCTGCCCCAAAGTTCGTTAAGCAACCACCTGCACAAAAAAGTTTCCCGCAGAGGTTTGATGGGCCTGCCGTCACTGTTGAGCAAACTCCGTGGATAAGACTCACGATCCGCTTCCCGGGTCATCCTTCGCGGCCAGACCTGTTTGGAGCATGAGGGCGTCCAAAAAATATTTGGTGGCCCAATTGGGATAACCCGCCGTCATGTAGCCACCTAAAAACATGGGAAAAGATCCCGCCAAAGCACCACGGATTCCAGGGTGTTCTGTGGTGATGTTTTGCAAACCTTTTAAAAAGTCAACCAGACGATCAGCCACGCTACGATAATGGGTTTGGCCGGTGATCTGGTACATACGGTAGGCCACGACGGCGATTTGAGCGCTCCCGGTTAAACAACTGGAAAAGCAGGCGGGACGCCAAAGATGGTCAAACCGACCGTGGAGAAAACCCCTGTGATCCACCCAAGCCAAAACCGGATCCAAACCGCGTGCCACCGCTTCAAGCATGCTGGCATCACCAACCCCCTGCCCCACCTCCAGCAATCCCTGGAGGGTATAACCGATGGTGTGCGTCAACGGTGCCTCCGGAAAGGTCAAATCGTTATGTTCAAACCAGCCGTTGCCGCGCTGCATCGCCATGGCAGCCCTGGCCGATTTGAGTGCCGCTGCGCGATAACCGTCATGGTTCAGGAGAACCCCCAATCGGTACAGAGGCCAGGCACACAGGACATTGTAGGTTTTTATCCGTCCCGGACTGACGAACCCTCCATGGGTACGAAAATGGCCATCCGCCCCAAGATCATCCACAAGGAAATCAGCCGCCCGGATGGCCGCCTGGACCAACGTTTCATCCCATTGGCGTTCCAATAGTGCCGTCCACCCCTGCAACACCATGCCCGTATTGAAAACCGCCGGTTTTCTTTCGGCGGATTCGACCAGTGTTCCCCCTTGAACCGCCCCCGAATCCATCTGCACCAAAGCCTCCCACCGCCCCATGGCCCAGGCACGTTCCTGCGCCTGAATATCCCGGAAGAAAGATCCATATTCAAGCAAGGTGACCATGATGTAGCCCGTTGTCTCAGGATAGGACGGACGCCATGGGTCCGCATGCGGCGAAACAGGAAAATATCCCATCGATACCCCTGCGTCGGGTGTCGCATCCTGCCCCCGAAACAACCATTGCACCGCTTCACGGGCGCGAACATGGCCTTCGCCGGTCACCCCTGTGTTGCCCCTGAACATGAAACGCAGTTGATCTTGCAGTGCCACTGTGCGAAATTCCCGGTCCGGGAGATGCCACAGCCTGTTCAAGCGGGAAACCTGCCCGGCCAGTACCCAATAGGGCTGCCGCCATGAACCGTGCATAAGCCTGCGAATCAAATGCCTCAGTGTGATGGCTACGGACATGTATGAACAACTCCCCCAACATAAATAAATATCCCGACAATCCTAAACGAACAGTCCTTGGCAAACCCTGTCGGATGGAACATGATTATCCAGCAGGAAAACAATATTGTTGACATATCGACATCTCCACATCATGATGCCAAGAACCTTTAGGAATCGCACGATTCGTCAGGCCACAATCCCGGCCAATCACCAAAAAAAATCATCCCAAGGAGAATCCTTCCATGCCCTTAACCTTGACGCAAAACGCCTGCAGGAAACTTGGTTCCCTCCTGGCAGACGAGAACAATCCCAATCTGAAACTTCGCATTTTTGTCTCCGGTGGTGGTTGTTCCGGTTTTCAGTACGGCTTCACCTTCGATGAAAACAAGGAAGACAACGATGCGTTGATCGAAGCTGAAGGAGTCAAGGTTCTCGTGGATCCCATGTCTGGAAATTATCTCAAAGGTGCGGAAGTGGATTATGTCGAGGATCTGAATGGCTCTCAGTTTGTCATCAAAAACCCCAACGCCGCCAGTTCCTGCGGTTGCGGTAAATCATTCACTCCCAGCACCGGTGGAGGTTGCGCCAATACTTGATTTTTTCAAGGTCCCGCCCGTCCATGGGGCGGGACCTATCCCCGTTGTATTTTTTTTTAAGTCTGGTTATTTTCCCCATCCGAAGAATTGTTGCTGTTTTTAAACTTCAGACTACGACGATAAACAACAAAGGAACCATCTTCTTTGCTGGTGGGCTTGCATATTTTTCCAACTGGCCCCATATAATGTGGCGTGCCCGTATGGAATTTGGGTACGTCATTCGCAGGCATTCATGCAAGGACGAACTTCATGTCAGACGATTCAAAAAAACCCGACGCCCCCGGAGAAGCCGAAAAGAAAACCGACAACGAATCCGGCGAGGATAAAAAAGGGACCGAACAAGGGCAACCTGTCACGTTGGGTTCGGAAGGGAATGAAGAGGTCAAAGGAGAAGACCAGGGTCACCCGCCGGTCAAGATCGATGACCTGCTGCCAACAAAACTGGTGATCTATCCCCTGGGAGGACGGCCTTTTTTTCCGGGAATGCTGACGCCCATCCAGGTTGAAGGCTCACCCTATTACGATACCATTCGCTATGCCCTGGACACCCCTGGAAAAATGTTTGGCATTGTTTTATCCCATGCCGAAGACGGGGACAAGGTGTTCGATGCCGCCCAACTGTTCAAGTTTGGCACCGTGGCCCGCATCATGGAAGCGGCGGTCAACGAGGAAAACAAGCAGGTTAAACTGTTGGCTGAGGGGATTTCCCGCTTTGAAATTACCGAAATCGACAAAGCCGACCCTCCCATCGTGGCCGTGGTCGTCCACCATGAAAAAACCAGCAACAAAATGGATGTGGAGGTCATCAAACCTTACACCCTGGCCGTTATCAGCGCACTCAAAGAAATATTGAAATACGATTCCCTGTACCAGGAACAGGTTAAAATGTTTCTATCCCGACACAACTTTGGCGAACCTGACCGGTTGGCCGATTTTGTGGCCTCCATGACCAGTTCCAAGCGGGAAGAATTACAGGAAGTTCTGGAAACGCTGGATATTCGCGAACGCCTTGAAAAAGTATTGGTCCTGCTCAAAAAAGAATTGGAAATGGTCAAGGTCCAGGACAAAATTTCCAAGCAGGTCGAGGAGGGCATTTCCGAGCATCAAAGGCACTTTTTTCTCCGGGAGCAACTCAAGGAAATCCAGAAGGAACTGGGGATCACCAAAGATGATCGCACCGCCGATGTGGAACAGTTCCGGGAACGCCTGAAAAAGCTGACCCTGTCGGAAGAGGCGGAGAAAAAAATCCACGATGAATTGGACAAACTGTCGGTATTGGAAACCGGTTCCTCGGAATATGGGGTGACACGCAACTATGTGGATTGGTTGACCAGTCTGCCATGGGGGGTCCATTCCAAAGACAAACTCGACATCAAGCGGGCCAGACAGATTCTCAACCGGGATCATGAAGGGTTGGATGATGTCAAGGAGCGCATCCTTGAGTTTTTGGCTGTGGGCAAACTCAAGGGGGAGATTGGCGGATCCATCATTCTGTTGGTAGGCCCCCCCGGTGTGGGCAAAACCTCTATTGGCCGTTCGGTGGCCCAGGCGGTGGGACGCGAATTTTTCCGTTTTTCCGTTGGCGGGATGCGCGATGAGGCGGAAATCAAGGGACATCGGCGCACCTATGTCGGGGCCATGCCCGGCAAGGTTATGCAAGCCCTGCGACTCAAAAAGGTGGCCAATCCCATCATCATGCTGGACGAGGTGGACAAAATCGGGGCCAGTTATCAGGGCGATCCCGCCTCGGCGTTGCTGGAGGTGCTGGATCCGGAACAAAACATGGAATTTCTCGATCATTATGTGGATGTGCGCTTTGATTTGTCGAAAATATTGTTCATTTGCACCGCCAATCAACTCGATACCATCCCCCGACCCTTGATGGACCGCATGGAAATCATCCGCCTGTCGGGATACATCAGTGAAGAAAAGGTCAATATTGCCCGTAACCATCTGATTCCCAAACAGTTGAAAAAAAATGGCTTGACCAAGGGCCAACTGCGTTTTTCCAGGGAAGCCTTGCGTACCATCATCGAAGGTTATGCCCGGGAGGCCGGAGTCCGGCGGTTGGAGCAAAAAATCGGTGCCATCGCCCGCAAGGCGGCGGTTCGTATCCTGGAGGCGGAGACCGAAATCCCCATTCAGGTCGGGCAAAACCAAGTGGTGGATTTTTTGGGCAAACCCGATTTTCGCGATGAAAAACCTTTTTCCGGGGTGGGGATTGTCACCGGATTGGCTTGGACCTCCATGGGAGGGGCGACGTTGGATGTGGAAGCGGCCATCTACGCCACGGGCAAATCCCATTTTGCGCTAACCGGCAAGCTTGGCGATGTCATGAAGGAATCGGCGGAGATTGCCTATCATTATGTGCTTGGCCAATGCAAGGCATTGGGGGGAGATCCCAGTCTGCTTGAGGAAAAAGCCATCCACCTGCACGTACCCGAAGGGGCCACCCCCAAGGATGGACCCTCCGCCGGGGTAACCATGGCCACGGCTCTGCTCTCTCTGGCCCGCAATAAACCCATTGCTAGGCAACTGGCCATGACCGGGGAAATTACCCTGACCGGCCAGGTATTGGCAGTGGGGGGCATTCGAGAAAAAGTGATCGCGGCCCGACGGGTAGGGTTGCGCGAATTGATCCTGCCGGAGGCCAACCGCAAAGATTTTGAAGAGGTACCGGACTACATACGCGAAGGATTTACCGTCCACTTCGTTAAAAAATACACCCAGGTACCCAAACTGGTCTTCGATTGACGCCCTTGGATACAACGACCAAACCCAGGCCTTTTGACCGGCGTAAACCGGGATTCGACCGGAGAGACCCGGTCGACGAGGAACCCTATTTTTTTGAAGAAAGGCGCGATCCAAAAAACGACCGGCGAGAATTGGTGCTGGAGCGACGCCATAAAATGCTGGGAGAACTGACAGGTTCAAGCTCAGGTGCCGCCATAGAAGCCCGCTGCTTTGGATCCTATCAGAGGCATCTGCTGGATACCGGCATACCTGATCCGGAAGCCTCATTGAAGGTAGTGCAAAATTTTTCCATCTACCTGCACAACATTTCCAAACATCTCCTGGATGTATCCGAAAAGGATCTGGAAAATTATTTGCGTCTGATCAATAACCGCCACCAGTCGGAACCGCTTACCAAAAAAAACGCAGCGGTATTGATCGACTTTTACCTGTTGCTGATCCAGGAAGGTGTATTGGTTACCAACCCGTTGATACATTTGTACAAACTATTGGCCGACGCCAGTTTTTTCGACGAAACCAAAGGCCTTGAGCTGGACAAATTCACCAGTGCCCTGTCTTCGGCCCCAAAAACCGAAGAATCGGAAAAATCCAAGACCGCCCCCTCGGTCTACCAACCCAGGGTGGCAGGGCGTCAGAGTCAAACGGCACGACCATTGCCCCCATATTCCGGCCGCGGAGCCGACGATGGTACCAAAAAACGATTTTTCAGCCGTGGTTTGATGTTATCTGTGGGGACCATCATGGTCGCCGGCCTTTTGATTGGTTCCTACCCTGTATGGAAGAAAACCCTTGCCGAATGGATAACACTCCAGACCACCTCCCAGTCGGATCGGGGAGAAAAACGGGATTTGGATGGTGATGGTGTCATCCTGTCCCCCGAATCCAAAACCAAAATCCATTCGGTTCAACGCGGTAAAAAAATCGACCGCATCACCTATTTTTACCAGAATGGCTTGGCCGACTATTATTGCAGAGTCTTTTTAAATACCCTCTGCAATCAGGGATCGTTGAATCTTAACCCGTTGAAATCAGACTCAAAAGCCATGGAAGATGGCAACATGCTTTTTTCCAGGCATTGTGTCCGCTGCCACGGGATCAAGGGGAGAGGAATGGGAATGGAAGCGGCCCAACTGGAAACGCCACCAACAAGTCTTGCCTTTGTTGCCGAACGGGTTCTGGAAAGGGATGCCTACATGTTCTGGTCCATTGCCGAGGGGGGAACGCCCTTCAAATCGGCTATGCCCCCCTACAAGGATGTCCTCTCGACAAAGGAGATATGGTCCATCATCGTCTACCTTGGCATGTTATGACGAATCCCGGCAAAGTAAGGCCCGCAGAAAAAATAAAATATCCCATTTATCCCTGGCCTATGTCCGGTGATCAACGGAGAAATATAATGTGAAGGTTCAGGCACTATGGAAAAATACCGCGCTGCTTCTGAAGGGAAGAAGTAGACGGAAGTTTATGGCAAACGTTGTAAAAACAATCAGTTATTGCAGGAGTGGGGTTTCTCCAACCAAAAGGACCATGACTGCGGCGACTGTTCAAACAAATCCTTGAGGGTGGACAGGTCTCTGTTCAAGGATATTTGGATGATTCCGCCAGGGATGCCTGGATATGAATGGGGGCGGGGGGTTGGTGTTGCACATGGCGCGTCCAGGCTTCGAGGAATCCCCGTTCCAGATGCCGTGCGAAGATGCGTCCGTTGAAGATTGGGCTTGAGGGAATCCGTTGGTGCAGATAGTGACGTATTTGTTGTCGTTGCTGATGATCTTGTGCCAGCGTTATGGCCATGCGTTCATAATCTTTGAGGTTGGCGGTGACCAATTGGGGAAATCCCAGATGAATGAGCAGGCTGGCGGCCACCCGACCGGGAAAGGTGGATCCCATGCAGGTCAGAACGGGACAACCGCCCCACAAGGCATCGCTGGCGGTGGTGTGGGCACCGCAGGGGAGGGAATCCAAAAACAGATCGGCCAGGCGGTAGCGGGCAAGATGTTGCGCCAATGGCAGACGGGGGGCGAAGATCAGTCGTTGTGGTTTGATGCCGCCGGAGGCGGCCATGGTATGCAATCGTTTCATGGCGTAGGGGTGGAAGGCCAACAGCCACAGGATGCTTTCGGGGATTTGTTTGAGCAGTCGCAACCAAAGTGCCAGGAGCTCCGGGGTGATCTTGGCACTTTGGTTGAAGCAACAAAACACCATCCCCTGGTCGGGAAGCCCCGCCTGGCGGCGGGAGAGAGGCTGCGGGTCGATGAAACGGTGGGAATCGTTAACCTGGTAGCCATGAGGCAGCCGGATGGGGTGTTCGTCGAAGAAGGGTTCATGTTCGGGTGGCAGGACGATGGCATCGGCGACGATATAATCCATGAAGCTGGCACCCATGGTCCCCGGAAAGCCCAAATAGTTGATCTGCAGGGGGGCGGGACGCATGGCCAGAACCCGTGGGCGGGCATCACGGGTATACCCTTTGAGGTCCACCAGGATATCGATGCCATCCTGACGTATTTTTTGGGCCAGAGCTTCGTCGGTCAGGCTGCTGCCGTCGCAAAAATGGTCGAAGGCGTGGTACAATCGATCCCGCATGGGGCTGTAATCTTCCGGTCCCACGGAATAGGCCGATATCTGGAACTGGTTGCGGTCGTGGGATTCAAACAATTCCGCCGCCAAAGCACTGGTGGCATGTTGGTGAAAGTCCGCTGAAAGATAGCCGATATGCACCCGTTGCCGTTGCACGGAAGGGGTTGGTGGCAGTGGGGTGACGGTGGCCAGGAGACGCCGACTGTGGTTGCGTGCCGCTTTTTGCAGTTCGGCGGGACTGCGGCAGATGAACACCAGCAGATAGGGATCGATGTCGCTGGCATCCCGGTGGATCATGGTGCGCAGACGGGCGATTGCCTGATCCAGGAGTTCATCCCAGGAGGCTGTTTGCAGTTTGTGGAAAATGAACTGGGTCAGGGTGTCGGCGCGGTCGGGAGCAAGGGTCAGTGCCTGTTCAAAGGCGGCGACCGCCTGTTCCATTTCTTCCAGCCTGGAGTAGGCCAGTCCGAGGTTGTGCCAAGCCAGGTCATGCGTGGGATCCCGGGAGACGCAGGTGCGATAGGCCTGGGCCGCTTCCTCAAAACGTTTTTGGGCCGAAAGAACCACCCCCAGACCGTTCAAGGCTTCGATATGGTGGGGATGAATGGCGAGGGCGTGGCGTAAGGTTTGTTCGGCGTCTTTTGATCGGTGCAGTACATGCCAGATCATGGCCAGGTTGGTCAATGCCCCCAAATGTTGCGGTTCTTCACCAAGAATGTCCTGATACTCTTTGATGGCACGCTGTAAATTACCGCGTTGATGTTCTTTCAGGGCACTGGCGAAGATGTTATACATAAACAATCAGGATAAAGGCTTAAGTTCATCGATTCTTAACATATGATCTATTTCATTTGTTTTCATGCCCAACGCCATTGGTTGGCGCACTCCGGGCAGCACGGTCACGTCATAGAGTTCCTCGATGATCCCTTCCAGGATGAGGCTGTGGGATGCGTCACCGGTCGTGGTATGAATGACCTGGAGACCGCAACGGGGTTGAATCTGTTCTTTTTCCAAGCGTTCGTTGAGTGGCAGACCGTTGAAGGTGCCGTTGTGGCGTGGTTTGGACATTCCAACCACGGCATAATGGCCCACGAAGGCAAGGCCACGCAAAAAACCGGGACAAAAGGCGATGGGTTGAAATGTTTTTGTCTGCGGATCGACATAGCCCACCTCTCCCGTCCCGGCGTTGAGCAGCCAGACCCGTCCGCGATGCCAGCGGGGGGAATGCGGCATGGTCAGACCTTCGCATAAAATTTCGTTGGTGACGACATCCATGAGCACCCCGGCTCCGGTTCGGTCTTCCCGCCACCCTTCCACCACATTGGAGCGGCGCACCAGGGTGGCGTAACGGGGGTGTCCGGTATCGTCCAGTGCCAGACCGTTGAGATGGCAGCGGTCTTCCGCCGTCAGGCGATTGATGAACGGTGGCAGCCAGAAAGGACGGAAGGAATGATCATGACCCAGGCTGGCAAAGCAATTGAACAATGTCACGGCAAACACCGGGGTCTGATCGTTCATGATGGCGATGTCATGAACATCGATATCGCCGGTGGTGTGGCTTGCCATGGGGACATACAGGGCGTCATGACCTTCATGCCGTTGGCCGGGATCGAGGATGTTGACAAAACGCCACAGTTGACGGCGGGAGGCAAGCCACAGGGTACGTTGTTTGACGGCCAATCCCATACATCGGTCAAAACTGCGTTCAAAGACCGACAGGTTGCCATCCGGTTTGACGCCGACAAAAAATATTTTTCCCGCCTGGTAGGTGGTGAAGACCAGACTGGCCTTTTCTCCCTGCAACCAGCGCGTGAACAGACGGGAACCTTTGAGGTCCAGTGTCGGGGTCGATTCGTGGTTCTGTTCATGAATATTTGTCATGATGGTGATGATTTCTTTCAAAGTGGTTGTTCAGAAGACTCCGATGACAGTTTGGTATGATACCACAAAGATTGGACAGAATCATCCAATCCTTCCGACAACTGGTCTGGGAAGAATCGTTCTACCCATCAATTCCGAGTATTTTCCAATAACGAGAATTATGGTAGACTGACATGATAACTTATAAGATAATCCGATACCCTCCGGAGGCAAAGACTATGACTCAAGCCGTGACCATTGATGATATTTGGAAGTTATTCCAGGAGACCGACCGGCAATTCAAGGAGACCGACCGGCAATTCAAGGAGACCAATCAGCAATTCAAGGAAATCGCCCTAAGATTCCGGGAAACCGATCTGAAATTCCAGGAAACCGACCGGGAATTCAAGGAAATCGCCCTGGGATTCAAGGAGACCGAACGTGTCGTCAAAGAGGTTTCCCGGCAGATCGGCCAGTTGGGTAGCCGTTGGGGCGAGTTTGTGGAAGGAATGATCGCCCCTGCCTGCATTGATATGTTCACGCAGCGCGGCATTCCGGTAGACGAGGTGTATCCACGGGCCCGAAAAAAACTTGGCGGCAAGCATATGGAAATCGACCTGTTGGTGGCCAACACGGTTGCAGCGGTTTTGGTCGAAGTCAAGAGCAACCTCAAGGTGGAAGATGTCCGCGACCATATGGAGCGCCTGAGTCAATTTAAAAGTTTTTTCCCCCGTTACGCCGATTGCACAATTTACGGCGCGGTGGCGGGAATCGTCATTGATGCCGACGCGGACAAGTTTGCCATGAATAGGGGATTGTTCGTGATTGCCCAGTCGGGAGAAACGGTCCACATCGCCAACGACGAACACTTCGTGCCCAAAACCTGGTAAACCAAAACTATGGTAGAGACGGCTGAAGGAGTTTTCTCCTTAAATCAGTGAATCGGGAAGGTTGGGCTGGAACAAGTCGAAGTCATGATGGTGTCAAGACCCGTGAGATTGTATACCGATTTTACAAACAAATCCGGTCTTTTTTCCTGCCAATTTTTCAACGCCTGAACGGGCGAAACATTCCCCAAA
>JACSDG010000103.1 GCA_015660855.1 Magnetococcales bacterium | reverse complement strand
ATACCAACGACGCCCCTACGGTGGCCCGCCCCATCGCCGACCGTCAAACCCTGGCGGATGGTTCGGCCCTGCCGGTCTGGCTCTCCTTCGATGCCGGTACGCAAACCTTCTCCGGAGTACCCGCCGACGCCGATGTGGGCAACGTTGCCGTCCGGGTCACCGCCAATGGTGGAACCGCTACGGTCGACGATAATTTTATTCTTACCGTGGTCAATACCAACGACGCCCCCACCGTAACCCAAATCATCCCAAACCAGACATGGACCGGCAGTGGCGTCGGATCCATGGCCGAAACCGCACTTTCCCTGACCAGCAGCAGGCCGCTGCCGTCACCTCCGATCCTTTCCACACCATTCCCGGTTCCGGGTAACGCTGGAGGCATTTTTACGGGCAATACCGGCGGTATTGGAAGTGGTCCCGGCGGCAATAATACCGGGGGGGGAACTGGTGGTATTGGTGTCGGGAGAACCACCAGTGGATTGGGTGGTGGCTTTGTTGGCGGGAACACCGGTGGAATTGGCGGCGGCATTGGTTCTGGCACTGCCGGTGGCATCGGTGCAAAGAACATCGGCGGCGGTCCCAATGGGAATAACACCAGTGGTCTTGGTGGTGGAGTGGGTTCCGGCTTCAGCGGTGGCATCGGTGGTGGTCTTGGGGGAGGTTTGGCCGGTGGTCGTTCCAGCGGCCTGGTTGGCGGCAATCCGGGAACCGGAGCGGGTTTCGAACGGGGGACAGTCCAGAGTGGACCGGCCGGCCCCGATCAGCGTGGGGCCAACAATGTCAACCTGTCGGATCCCGGTCAAGAGACGCAGAGAGGAAACCAGGGAAATGCCGGGAATGGATCCGGGCCTGATCTCCAACAAAACATGGCCAATCCAGATGGTGGCAGACCGAAGAATGCACCGGCTGGTGTCGCTGGGCCAGTCCCTGGTCCCACGAATGGAACCGGGATCGGCAGTGCCAATGCGCCGGCCACCGGCATGACTGGAGGCCAGACCGAAGGCAATGCCTTACCACAGGAAACGGGTGAACAGACGGAAAAAGATTCCGCCGAGGGTGACCAGGGCAACGGGGATCAGACGGAAGGAGAAACCACCGCAACACCTGGGGGAGACCCCCCCGGAGCCGAGGGTGCCAACACCGGCCAGGGCGAAAAGTCATCGGACGGACAGGAAGAGGCCGGTCCGCAGGAAGGAAAACAAGGCCAGGGGGAAAAGGGGGATGGGAAGAACGGCAAGGAAGCCAGACCGAAAGCGGGCAAACCCCAGGCGCGGTTGACGCCGGAACAGTTGCGAAAAGGGGTCTGGATCGCCCGGCTTCAGGAGATCGACACTAGCGGTTATCAGACCGATGTGGAGGATGTTCTCGATGCCGTCCTGGATCTGGCCCGGAGGGCGGCGGCTTGATGGGACCATTGAGGAGAGAGGGGGGACGGTGTGCACAACGTTTAAGTGGGATGCGCTCCACCGGCATGGTTTTGCTGTGTTTGGCACTGGCGGGTTGCGCGGTGTGGCCCGAGCCTATCACCCTGGAGGAGAAGAAGGATCTGGTGGTGGCGGATCGGGTGCGGTTGTTCATGGACCAGGAACCGGTTACCGGCCCCATCACCCTGAAGGAGGCCATGGCCCGGGCACTCAAATACAACATGAATCACCGCTTGCAGATGATGGAAGAAGCTCTTTCTCAAAAGCAACTGGATCTGACCAAGATGAGCATGCTTCCGGCCTTGGCCGCCAATGCCGGTTTCAGCGACCGCAACAACCTTACCTCCTCGTTGGGAACTGGTTCCCTGGAACCCTCTACCTCCACCGACCGCAGCCACTTGACCGCCGATCTGACCACAAGTTGGAACATCCTCGATTTTGGCGTCAGTTATTTTCAGGCCAAGCAGGATGCCGACCGGGTCCTCATTGCAGCGCAACGCTACCGCAAGGTGGAACACAACCTGATGCGGGAGGTTCGCTTTGCCTGGTGGAAGGTGCTGAGCGCACAACTTTTGGAACCGCGCCTCAAGGAAGTTCTCTCCCAAACCGAAACCGCGATGGAGAACTCCGGCAGGATGGAAACGGACCCGGCGGCCGATCCAGCCGAAGCCCTGAAATATCAACGGACCCTGGTGGAAATTTTGCGTCAGATGCAGACCATCCGCACGGAGTTGGAAAAAGCGAAGACGGAACTGGCGGTGTTGATGAACCTGCCGCCCGGTTCGGATTATCAGCTCTCGGTGCGCGAATTTCAGCCCACTGCGGTGCTCAAACTTTCCATCCCCATAGAGAAGATGGAAGAGATGGCACTGATGCAACTGCCGGAGTTGTGGGAGGAAAATTATCAATCCCGAATCACGGTCATGGAGACCAAAAAGGCCATCGCCCGCATGTTCCCCGGCATCAGCATCGGAGGCGGTGCTAACTACGACAGCAATTCATATTATGTCAATCAGCAGTGGTGGTCTGTAAGCACCCAACTGAGTTGGAATCTCCTCAATCTGATTTCCGCACCTCGGCAACTGGCCCAGGCCGAGGCGAGTGAAACCCTGGCGGAGACCCGCCGGCTTTCGCTCAGCATGGCGGCCCTAAGCCAGGTTCATATTGCCTGGCAAAACTACCGTGCTATCCTGGACCAGTTACGTTTGATAGAACGGTTGGATGGCATCGACCAACGCCTGGAGGAGAACGCCCGGAATCAACAGCTGACTCAGTTGATGGGACTCCTGGAACCGATCCGCGCCAGTGCCCAGGCGTTGGCCACCCGTATGATTCGCAACCAGACCTATGCCCAGCTTCAGGATGCCATCGCCTTGATTCATGTCTCCACGGGCCATGATCCCCTGCCGGAGACTCTGCCGGGAACGGACCTTGCCACCCTGGGATCCGCCATTGATGGGCAACAGCGCGATTGGGAAAAACAGAACGGCACCCGGATCGATCTCGATGTTCCACGAAAGCCTTCCCCCGCTATGGCGCCGGTCGCCGACAAACCGTTGGTTTCACCCAGGGAAGTCGCGACAGAGCATCCAGAACGACCGGTTCCCGATGGTGTCTGGATGCCGGGTTCGGAGGAAATGTATTCGGTCTCCCAGGAAGGACGGCCTGAAAAGGTTCTGGTCAACATCGAGCAGTTGAATCTCCGCACCATGCCCCAGCTACAGGGCCGGATCCTCAAACCCCTCTCTCGGAGTACGGCGTTGAAAGTGGACTATTGGAAAAACGGCTGGTTACTGGTAGAGGATCCCGATGGCGTTCGTGGCTGGGTGGCGGGATACCTGACATGGGATCCGGTTCGGGAGGAAAAGGTGACTGTTCCCATCACATCGGGATTCGATCTTTGATGGTGGTTCGGCCCCGTTACCGCTTCATGTTTTTTTATGTGGCCCTGGTTACGGGGTTCGTTTTTATCCTTCTGCCACTTTTTGCCTTTGCGGCCGATTCAACAGATGCCACGGTACAGATCCGGGCTCAGTTGATCGCCCGCAATCAGGCCAGGATTGCAGCAGAGATGGATGGACGTATCATTCGTTTGCTTTTCCGGGAAGGGATGGCGTTTCAAAAGGACCAAGCGTTGGTGGCGTTCGATTGTGCCGAGGTTCAGGCCCAGCGCGACAAGGCCCAGGCCGAAGTGACCATGGCCCACAAACGCCATCAGGCCAAAAACCGGCTGGCCGATTTAAAATCCCTGGGCATTCTGGAGGTGGAGATCGCCCAGGCCTCGGTAGCCCAGGCATTGGCGGAGGCGGCCTATTGGAAGGCCCGGGCCGACAAGTGCATCATCAAGGCACCTTTCACGGGTCGGGTTGCCGAAAGTCAGGTGCACGCCTTCGATTATGTCTCCAAGGGGGATCCCCTGATGAAGATCGTGGACGATCACAATCTGGAACTGGAACTGATCGCCCCATCCATCTGGCGGCGCTGGATCAAAACCGGTGTGACTTTTACGGTCCATGTGGACGAAACCGGACGTGATTATCCAGCGGAGGTGCTTCTGTTGGGTGCGGAGATCAATCCGGTGAGCCAGTCCTTCAAGGTGGTGGGCCGGATCACGGGCCCCCATGCGGATCTGATTCCGGGGATGAGCGGCAGTGTCACCTTCCCGGCCCATTGAGGAGAACGGCACCGTCGAAATGCTTCTCCTGAGGCAACAGGCCGAGCGTTTGGGCACCCTCGTGGGCATCGAGCAAAAGGTGCGTCTGGCCGAATCGGTGGAAGTGCTGGTTTCTTTGATTGTCAATAAAACCCAATCTCTGGTTCCCTGCCACCAAGCCGCCCTGTGGTTGTCTCCTCCGGGCAGGCCCGGTCGTGTTGCGGCCCTTTCCGGGGTGGCCGCAGTGGATTCCAGAGTGCCTTACGTGGCGTGGTTACAACCCGTCCTGGAATTGCTTTTTTCCCGTTCGACCGGTTGCGAACCACAACCTTTGACCGTTGCCGATATTCCGGAAGAGGCCGGAAAATTCTGGTCGGAATGGCTCCCGGACCAAGCTCTCTGGTGTCCGCTGGTTACACCCACGGGTAAGCGGTTGGGCGGATTTCTTCTGGCCCGCGCCGAGCTCTGGTCGGAGTCGGAGATTAAAATTCTTGGCCATGTCGCCGGGGCCTATGTGCATGCCCTGGACGCCCTCTCTTCCCGGCGGTGCGGGTGGTCGGGAGGGGCTTGGCGTAGAGGTCGGTTTTTCAAGCTGGCCATGGTTTTGGTTCTGCTGGCCTTGATGGCCCTTCCATTGCGGCAATCGGTATTGGTGCCGGCGGAGGTGACTGCTTTGGAGCCCACCTTGATCCGGGCACCGTTGGAAGGCGTGGTAGACCGCTTTTATATCGAGCCGAACGAGTTGGTTCAGGATGGGCAACTGCTGTTGAGTCTGGATGATGTCACCCTGAAAAACAAACTGGAAGTGGCCCGAAAAACACTGGCGGTCACACGTGCCAAACACCGGCAGGCGGCCCAGCAGGCGGTTTTCGACAAAGAGGCTCAGTCCCAATTGGAAATCCTCAAGCGGGAGTTGGAAAGGCAATCCGCCGAGGCCGACTATCTGGCGACGTTGCTGGAACGCATCCAGGTTCACGCCCCAAGAGCGGGCATCGCCATCTTCGATGATGTCAACGATTGGATTGGCCGGCCCGTGGTGCTGGGGGAACGCATCCTTCTGCTCGCCGATGCCGGACAAGCGGAACTGACCCTTCAACTTTCCGTCGAAAATGCCATTCCCTTGAAAAAGGGTGCTGAGGTAACGCTGTTTTTGACCATTGATCCAGAACATCCCGTCACGGCCACGCTCTCCTTTGCCAGCTACCAACCCACACCCGTTCCAGAGGGATTTTTAGCCTATCGTCTCAAGGCACAATTTGATAACGATCTGTCCCCGCCACGCATCGGCCTCAAAGGGACCGCCAAGGTTTATGGTGAGAAGGTCTCCCTGTTTCATTATCTCTTCCGGCGTCCTCTGGCCGTTGTGCGCCAGACCCTGGGATGGTGAGCCATGATGGATATGGCCGCAACCCCCTTCGTTTTTTCCGGTCTACGTCGGGACTTGCGTATCCTCGAAGGACCACGAGATCCGCAAGGAGAACCCACCTGGACCTTGCTGGATCCGGCCCGGCACCGGTTTTTCCGTTTGGGGCGGGTGGAGGTCGAAATCCTGAAACGCTTGGAAAAAGGAGATCCAGAACGGATCGCCCGTGAAGTGGCTGCCAGCACCGCGCAACCGGTCGGGACCGAACGGGTGACGGAGTTGGTTCGCTTTCTGACGGAAAATCTGTTGGTGAACGCCCAGGGTGGGGCCGAACTCGAACGTCTTCAACATTTGGTATCCACCCAAAAAAGAAACTGGGCCAGCGTTCTGCTACACGCCTATCTTTTCTTCCGCATTCCCCTGATTCAGCCGGACCGGCTGCTGACCCGGTTGATACCCTGGGTGGATTGGATGTTTTCCCGCCGTTTTATCCGGGGACTCTCTGTCGCGGCACTTGTGGGCCTTTACCTCACGGGCCGGCAGTGGGAGGCGTTTCTTGCCACTTTTCCCCATCTTTTTTCCTGGCAGGGGATATTATTGTTCGCAATCACCCTCTCCCTGGTCAAGATTGTCCACGAACTGGGCCACGCCTGCGCCGCCAAACGGTTTGGTTGCCACATTCCCACCATGGGTATCGCTTTTCTGGTGATGTGGCCGGTGCTTTATACCGACACCACCGATGCTTGGCGGCTCACCTCCCGGCGAGAGCGCCTCATCATTGTGGCCGCCGGGGTGTTGGCGGAACTCGTCCTTGCGGTTCTGGCTACCCTGGCCTGGAGCTTTCTTGCGGATGGCGCGTTACGCAGCAGCGTTTTTTTTATCGCCACCAGCAGTTGGCTGATTACTCTGGGAATCAATCTCAGCCCGTTCCTGCGTTTTGATGGCTATTACCTGCTTTCCGACTGGGTAGAAGTGGAAAACCTCCACGAACGGGCCGCCGCCATGGGGCGATGGTGGTTGCGGCGGTGGCTCTTCGGTTGGCGGCAGGATTGTCCGGAAGCACTTCCCAAATACCGCGTCCGGTTTTTGATTCTCTTCGCCTACCTGACATGGCTCTATCGGCTGATTCTTTTCCTCGGCATCGCGCTACTGGTTTACCATTTCTTTTTCAAGCTGGCAGGAATCTTTCTCTTCCTGGTGGAGATCGGCTGGTTTGTTCTCATGCCCATTGGACAGGAAGTTGGTGTCTGGATACGTGAGCGGGAGAATATCCGCATCAACCGCAACACCCTGAGAACAGTCATTTTCTTTGGCCTGCTGATTTGTCTTTCCGCCGTTCCCTGGTCCACCCAGGTGGAGGCTCCGGCGGTGCTACGTAAGGAACGTCCCCAGTGCCTGTTTTCCCAGGCAGGCGGGCGTGTGACGAAGTTCAACGCAACAGAGGGAGATCACGTCGAAAAAGGGAACCTCCTCGCTCATATCGAAGCTCCAGATCTGGATTATGAGGTTGATCAATTGAAGCACCGGATCGCCCTGTCTCGCTGGAAGTTGGAATTCCAGGGGATGAACGCCAGCCTGTCGGAACAATTACCCATCGTGCAGCATGAGTTGCAGGCCAGCCTGAGTGAACATCAGGGGTTGCTGGAAAAACGCAAGAAGTTGGAAATCGTGGCACCGTTCTCCGGCATCGTGGTTCGGACCGCCGAACATCTTCAGGAGGGCGACTGGATTGGCGAAAACGAACTTTTGCTGGAGTTGGTCCGGCCCGGAGGATGGATCCTGGAGGCCTATGTAGAAGAATCGAACCTGGGCCGGATCGGGATCGACTCTCGGGGAACCTTCTATCCGGAAACACTGGAGTGGCCTACAATCGAGGTTACCACCTCCCGGATTGATCCGACCGCAACCAAAAAGCTGGATGATCCCTGGCTGGTCTCCACCTTTAAAGGGGATATCCCCGTTCGCGAGGATAAGGAGGGGCAATGGATCCCGGAATTCTCTATCTACCGCGTGCTTCTGGTACCAAGCCGGGTTGTTGAAAACCAGGATCAACTCCTGCGTGGGACGGTCCACCTTCAAGGAACTCCGCGTAGCCTTTTCACTCGAACCTGGAAGATGCTGCTGTCGGTCTTCGTCCGGGAGAGTGGGTTTTGAACCGAGGAAATTTTTTCTCAGTCCGTTTCATAGGTCACCTCCTTACCCCTATGAAAACCCGACAAATCATGTGCTACAAGACCGGACAATTAATTTGCTGCCGACATTGATATTCCTTTTTGTTTACTTGAGAGAAGGGGTCGGGTATCATCAGGCTTACTTGGGAAGGAAGGTTTCTACAACGCAAACCTATGGCGGACATGACGGATGTCTCGTAAAAAAGTAGCTTTGATCACCGGCGTTACGGGTCAGGATGGTGCTTATCTGGCCGAGTTTTTACTGGGAAAGGAGTATGAGGTTCACGGTATCAAACGCCGTTCATCCCAATTCAACACCGAGCGCATCGATCATCTTTACCAAGGCCCCCATGTTGCCAATCGAAGCTTTACTCTCCACTATGGCGATGTGACCGATTCCACCAACCTGATTCGAATCATCCAAAAAACCAAACCGGACGAGATTTATAATCTGGCGGCGCAGAGCCATGTGGCGGTCTCGTTTGATACCCCCGAATATACCGCCAATACCGATGCCTTGGGGCCTTTGCGCATCTTGGAGGCTATTCGCATCCTGGATCTTGTGGAAAAAACCCGTTTCTATCAGGCATCCACGTCGGAATTGTTCGGTTTGGTTCAAGAAGTTCCGCAGCGGGAACTGACTCCCTTCCGTCCCCGTTCTCCCTATGCGGTTGCAAAACTTTATGCGTATTGGATCACTGTCAATTATCGTGAGGCCTACGGGATTTACGGCTGCAACGGCATCCTTTTTAACCATGAATCTCCCATACGTGGCGAAACCTTTGTGACCCGCAAGATAACCCGTGGCTTGGCGCGGATCAAGCTGGGGTTGGAGGATGTACTGTTGTTGGGTAACATGGATTCGTTGCGTGATTGGGGGCATGCGAAAGATTATGTCGAAATGCAATGGTTGATGCTGCAACAGGACAAACCCGACGATTATGTCATCGCCACGGGCCAGCAACATTCGGTGCGGGAGTTTGTGGAAGCGGCTGGCGAGTATATTGGCCTGCATATTTCCTGGAGTGGCCGTGGTTTGGATGAGGTGGGAACGGATCGGGATACAGGCCGGATCATCGTTCGCGTGGATCCGCGTTATTTCCGCCCCACGGAAGTGGACAATCTTCTTGGTGACCCCACCAAGGCAAGGGAAAAATTGGGCTGGATTCCTCGCATCACGTTCAGGGAGTTGGTCCGGGAGATGGTGATGCACGATCTGGAAAAGGCAAAGCTGGAACACATGCTTCTCAAGCAGGGGGTTCCCATTCAAGGGGCCGGGTCCATGGATGGATGAATTTTTGGAATTTTCTTAATGGAAGCCGTGATGGGATGTCATTGGTCTGGTTTAACACCATGGGGGATGGTGGGTGGAGGGGATGGCGATGAAATGGCGGTCGCGTTCCGTTTGCTCCTTGTGAGATGAAGAAATTGCAACTTCCCGATTTTTTGGATGGCGTGGACATGTTGGAGGGTTTGGCCAACATGGACGATAACCGGAGTTTGTATTGCAGGGTGTTGGGAAACATGGCCCAACGTTGCCGTCATTTTATGGACCAGTTGGAGGCGGAGAAAAAACGGGGTGATTGGGGGGAGGTGCGGCGAATGTTTCACACCCTCAAGGGATTGGCTGGGACGGTGGGTGCCATGGAGTTGCGGGATTGTGCCAGGGAAGTGGAGATGGCCCTGGACGAGGAGGGAGGAGGGGGACCGGGAGTGGATGAACTCATGCCCAGGTTCGGGATGGCTTTGGAGCGGGTTGTGACCGCATTGTCGGCATGGGATAAAAGTTTGGGGTTGGTGCCTGTCGGGGAGGATGATGTGCGGAGGGAAGGGCGCGGCTTGGGTTTGGTGGAGGCACTGGCGGGGTTGGAGAATGCGCTTTTGGACGGGGATGGAGAGGTTAAAAAAAAATTGGCTGAGGTGACTGAATTATTAGGAGAGAATGGGGGGAGTGAGGTTTTCGGAGAGCTTTCCCGGCAGGTGGATGACTATGATTTTGATCAGGCCCTGCCAACGTTACGTCGGTTACGGGTAATGCTTGCGGGTTGAAGCGGGTGCCAAAGGGGCAAAACGAGAGTGGAAAGAGAAAAACCGAAATTGTTGGTTGTGGATGATGAGAAAACCAATCTGGATGTACTGACGGGGTTGCTGAGTCAGGAGTATCGCATCGTTGTGGCGAAGGATGGGGTGCAGGCGTTGCGTCGTTTGGCAACGCCACCTGTGCCTGATCTGGTGCTGTTGGATGTGATCATGCCGGGCATGGATGGGTTTGAAGTGTGCCGGAAAATGAAGGAGAATTTGTCGACCCGCAATGTACCGGTGATTTTTGTCACCTGTCGCAGTAGCGAGGAGGATGAGGCTTTGGGGTTTGATGTCGGGGCAGTGGATTATATTACCAAGCCGTTCATTCCGGCCATCGTCAAGGCGCGGGTACGCACCCATGTGGAACTCAAGCGACGTGGTGACATGCTGGAGCGGTTGTCGAATTTTGACGCCTTGACGGGGATTGCCAACCGGCGGCGTTTTGATGAATTTTTGCAATTTGAATGGAATCGATCTTTGCGGACGGGGCATGCGCTGTCGTTGTTGTTGGCTGATGTGGATTATTTCAAGCTTTTCAATGACAATTACGGCCATGGTCAGGGTGATCAATGTTTGATTCAGGTGGCTCGTGCGCTATCGCGGCCGATGCAGCGGACGATGGATTTGGTGGCGCGCTATGGGGGTGAAGAGTTTGCCTGTATTTTGCCGGAAACAAGTGCCGCAGGTGCTTTGGCGGTTGCGGAGCGTATGCGGGGTTCGGTGTTGGATCTGCAAGTGGCCCATGCCTTCTCCAAGGTGGCTTCTTTCGTCACCGTCAGCCTGGGCGTAGCTACGATGATTCCCGACAAGGACCAGACATTCGCTAGGCTTGTCGAAAAGGCCGACAATGCCCTCTACCAGGCCAAAAATCAGGGGCGCAATCGTGTGGTTCTGGCTGACAGGTTGGATCCGATTAAGGTCGGGTGACGTGGAAAACAATAAAATTTATGGAGGCGAATGCAGCGTCGTAATTGACTTGACTCCGACAATGGAGCAACATAAAACCGGAATGGCATTGTGGCATGGGGGGTGCTTTGTCCCCTGATGATTGGGCTGAATGCCAGGATCGGCGGTCGGTTGATAATTTTTACCCATAGTGTGGTACGGGATGGCAGTGATGGCAAATTCGAGAAAAAAAGGTTCTATGCAAACGTTGGGTTTTCGACCTTTAAAGGGTCTTGTGATGCTTGTGGCGTGGGTGTTGTTTTTTCTGCCCCCTCTGGCGTCGCATGCGGAGGAAGGGGAGTCTGTGTCTGCCCCGGATGCCAAGGTTGAGGTTGCGCCTGCCGCCGCCGAAGCTGAAAAGCCTTCAAGAAAAACCTTTGATTCCCTGAGCAGGGAAAGTGCGACCTGCGTTTCTTGTCACATTGAGGACAATCGAGGCCTTTACCAGCAGTGGGGCCGGTCCAAGCATTACGGAGCCAATGTTGGCTGCTACGAGTGTCATCGAGCCGAGGAGGGCGATCCCGATGCCTTTATGCACAAAAAGACGCTTATTTCCACCATCGTCAGTCCCAAGGATTGTGGACGTTGTCATGAGCGTGAAGCCAAGGAATTTTCTCAGAGTATCCATGCCAAGGCGGGTGGAATTGAAGGCAGTGAGTCGCACACCCTGGCCCAGGTGGTTCAGGGGATGCCTGATGAATCTATGTTGGTGGCGGCAAAGCAGGGCTGTCTCCAGTGCCATGGTTCCACAATCAAGGTAAAATCCAGCGGCAAGTTGGAAGCCGCCACTTGGCCCAACAGTGGTATTGGTCGCATCAACCCTGATGGATCCAGTGGGGCCTGTACCGCCTGTCATCAGAGACATGAGTTTTCCCAGGTTCAGGCCCGGCGTCCCGAGGCTTGTGGCAAGTGCCACCGTGGTCCGGCTCATCCGCAAAATGAAATTTATGCAGAATCCAAACATGGAATCAATTTTTTCTCCAACGCTGAACGGATGAATCTGCAATCTCCCAAATGGGTTCCCGGCGAAGACTATGATACCGGTCCCACCTGTGCTTCCTGTCACATGTCGGCGACTGTGGAATCGCCTTTGACCCATGATGTGAGCCATCGCATCAGTTGGAACCTTAGGGCACCCATTTCCTACAAGGTGGGTGAGGGCCCGGTGAAGACCGAGGCTTCATGGAAGGACAATCGTAAACGGATGGAGGCGGTGTGTATTTCCTGCCATACCGAAAACATTGTGAAAGGTTTCTATCAGCAGTTTGACAATGTCGTCATCCTGTACAATACCAAATTTGCCCAACCGGCCCAGGAATTGATGGATAGCTTGGCGAAGGCCGGTTTGCGCACTCCGGCAAGCTTTGACGATGCCATCGAGTGGACCTGGTTTGAAATTTGGCACCAGGCGGGCCGTCGTGCGCGTCAGGGGGCTTCCATGCAAGCTCCGGACTATGTGCAGTGGCAAGGTTTTCATGACATATCACGGTTGTTTTATACCCAGTTGCTGCCCCAGGCCGAAGCCTTGGTGGCTCAGGCCCGGAGTGCCGGAAAAAAAGAGGGGGCCGACGCGGTTGCCAAGGTGATTGAAGGCATCCGCCGCCGTCCCGAACATGCCTGGTCGAACGGCGGCCAAGGTGAGAAACAGGACAAGGCTGCCCCCTGATCATGCGTGGTTTTTGTTTCAAGTTTTTCTCCAGGGCGTGGTTTGGGATGATCGGGGTCATCCTGTTGGCGTGGCTCGTCGCGGGGGTATTTTTGTGGCCTGCGTCGGCCTTGGCCGACTCGGAGGATATGAAGCCCATCCCGGTGGATGGCAATACTTCGGATGTTCGTTGTTACGGTTGCCATGGGGAGAAGGGTTTCAGTGTTCCTCTGGGTGAGGGTGGGCGATCCAAACAGCGGCATCTTTTTGTAGACCGGGAAAAACTGCAAAACAGTGCACACGGGAACAGGTTGTGTGTCGAATGCCATCGCGACATCACTTTGATTCCCCACCGCCCGGAAGATAAGAAAGGGGTGGACTGCGTCCGTTGCCACGAAGATTTGCACAAAAAAGGTTGGGGCCAGATGGTGGGCCATGATGGGGCGGTGCTGGACAAGGTGGTGCAAAATATCGCCTTCTATATGGAATCGGTGCATGGCAAACCCAACAAGGACGGGTCGGGGAAACCGAACGCCGGCTGTCCTGATTGTCATGACGGGCACACCGTCGCCGCCAAGGGGACTCCCGAACGGGAGGCCTTTCGTCTTTCCACCCCTGTTGTTTGTGGTCGTTGCCATCAAAAGCAGGTGCGTTTGTACGAAGAATCGGTGCACGGTGTCCAGTCGTTGCGCTATGGGAACGTGAAGGCGGCGGTTTGCGCGGATTGTCACACTTCGCATAAAATTTCCTCACCGCACCGCGATCCTGCCAAGCTGGTCATCACCAAAAGTTGTGGCAACTGTCATCAGGAATCTTACGAGACCTACGTTAAGACCTATCATGGCCAAGTCAACGTTTTGGGCTATACCCATACTGCCAAATGTTTCGACTGTCATACGGCCCACTCCAATCAGCGGGTTTCCAGTCCCGATTCGCCGGTTTCGGGGAAAAACAGGGAAACAACCTGTAAAAAATGCCACGAAGGAGTGTCGCCTGGGTTTTTAACTTTTCTTCCGCATGGCAACTCGCATGATTTCGCGCGGTATCCCGAATTATGGTTGGCCTCGAAGTTTATGATTTTATTGTTGGTTGGCGTTTTCCTTTTTTTCTGGACGCATTCGGCCCTGTGGTTTCGTCGGGAGTCCAAGGAAAAGGTCATGGGATTATTGCCGGAGCACAGGGGGGACGTTTCGCCTGGTGTTTTGGGTGATGCGCGCACCTATATTCAACGTTTTCCGGCGATGTGGCGGTTGGCGCATCTGACTTTTTTGGGTGGGGCACCGGTCATGGCGGTGGTGCATCGTGGGGCGGCGGTGGTTTTTTCTCTGGTGTTTTTTATCCATCTGGCGGGGGTGATCTATCGGATTTTCTGGCGGAGTCGTGCGACGTTTCGCTGGTTTGGTCCCACCTCGCTCATTCCCAATTGGCAAGATCTTAAAGACTTCATCGCCATGGTACGCTGGTTTTTTGGCAAGGGATCCAGGCCTGCCTTTGACCATTGGACCTATTGGGAAAAGTTTGACTATTGGGCACCTTTTTGGGGTATGTTTATCATTGGTTCCTCGGGTTTGATCTTGTGGTTTCCCAAAATTGCAGGTGAGTATATTCCGGGGTGGGTTTTCAATGTTGCGACCATCATTCACGGCGAGGAAGCTTTTCTGGCGGTGGTGTTTATTTTTTCGGTCCATTTTTTCAACTGTCATTTTCGTCCAAGCAAGTTTCCGTTGGACATCATGATGTTTGTTGGGCGCATGCCGGTGGCAGAGTTCAAGCATGAACGTCAGGCCGAGTACCTACGCCTCAAGGAAATGGGTCAGATGGACGCGCTTTTGGTTACCCCTCCCTCATCCCGGCAAAAATTTTGGTCGCGTGTTTTGGGGTTTACTCTGATTGCCATTGGATTGACTTTGCTGTTTATCACCTTGAATGGTTTTGGGTTGCACCTGTGGCATGGGAAACTTTGATTTACGATTGTTGAGGAAAATTTTTTGCGGGGGTTAAGGGCATACCATTATACACAAGTTTGGCAAAAATTATTGCGGGGGTCCGGGGGGGATCATCCCCCCCGGCGGGGTTTGGGGCAG
>JACSDG010000102.1 GCA_015660855.1 Magnetococcales bacterium | reverse complement strand
TGGCAATGCCCTTGCCCATGTTGGTAGCGACAAGCATCTTTTCCTTGTCGTCCAGCTTGCTCTTGTCTTTTCCAGAATTGAGAGAATTAGCCACTGCTGACGAAACAATCTCGCCAAAATTTTTGACCTGCGTTCCCAAAGAGGCCGTGTTTGCCCCCGATTTCGTCAAATCCACGCTGGAGGTATTGATCAAATTGGACATTTGATCACGGGTTGCCGAAAGGATCAGACCGAGATTGGTTCCACCCTGGTTGGTCTTGCCAATGGCGATCAGAGGACCTTTGACCATGGCCATGCTGTTGGTCAGCACGTTGGTCAGGGAATCGCCGCCGGTAACGCCTTTTTTCTCCACTATTTTAGCTACCGCCACGGCAGCCGATTCCACGATAGATTCCAAGGATGCCCGCTTTTGGCTATCGGAACCCGTCATCTCGCCAACGGCACTGGTATACACATCCTCGAACGATTTGGCATAAGCCGCAGTGTTGGCCAAAAGTGCCGTGGTATCCGCGCCACCGACCGCCTCGGCCTGAATCATGGTCTTGACATCCCCGGCCGGGCGGCCCTGGGAAATCAGCTCTCCGGCAAGTCGGGCCTGAAAAGCAGGATTCGACATTAAACTTTTGGAGACAGCCGGATCCTTGGAATCGGCGGCACTGGCCAAAATATCTTCCGGCTTGCGGGTGGAATCCATGCCCGCAAGGGTATCGATCAGGGTATCCGCCAAGCCACCCGCCTTGGAGTCGGATGCGGTCCGCGCCTTGAACGGTTTGCCGGCAAAAGTGTCATAATCGATGGCACTGCCAAAAGCGGTTTGCACCACCGTCTTGGCCTTTTTGGCAAAACCGCCATCACCATCGGTCACATCGAGGCTGGCAAGGGTACTACCGGTCGGCAGTATCTGGGAGGTAATAGCCTGGGTGATGGGGTTGATGTTGGCCGATTGGCCGGTGCCCGGTTGACTGGGGATGATGGACCGAAGGACACCCGTGCCAACGGCGCGGGTGACGCTCATCACTGCGGGAAACTGAAACCCCGGCGGAAAAGCAAACCCGGAATACTGTCCGTTATCGTCGGTCGTCCCCATATCCACCGTGGTGCCGTTGGCGGACTGGACCGTTATCTTGGCCTTGGCCATGGCCAGACCATCCGCCACAGTCCCGGAAAGACCGGTTGCCGTTGTCCCGGAGCTACTTGCAGCCCCCGTAGTACCCGTAGTGCCCGTAGTGCCCGTAGTGCCCGTAGTGCCCGTAGTGCCCGTAGTGCCGGCAGTGCCGGTGGTACCCGTCGTCCCGACACCGCTGCTCGAGGATCCACCCCCACCGCCGCAACCCGATGCGAACGCAGCAAGAAATAAAGCGGAAACAACGCCGACCAGTTTCTTTGACCGCATAAATAATCTCCCTCTTACAAAATAGCGTGTCATTTCCTCGCGCACAGACCCACAGCAAGCCGCGAACCGGCATTTCATGGCTGAATCGCCACCAGCAAGACCATCCATACGTACGTATTACAATTTTTCCGCTGAAAGAATCAAGCAAATTTTAACAATCATGGACAAAATTTTTTTTGGCAAGGCAAGGAGGTTGCTTTGGCATGGAAAGCATCGTGCTGTGCTGGTTCAGCGCAAATCCGACAAACGGCCATCTCGTATAAGCTAGTTTTTAGTCTCTTTGTAAGCGCATTCATACGGCGGTCGGCCTTGTTTCAGGCCATTCGGTGCCACGGGCAGACGTTACCTTTGGGAATTCCGGGGGAACAATACCAAATTATTGACTTTTTCCCTACTGAAGACACCATACCGATTCAATGTAACATCGGGACGCGCCAACTGTGTCCCGGTAGCAACCGCCCCGGCACACCCGTGCAGGGTGTGCATCTTATTAAGAATTAATAAAATAGGGTGTCCTGGAAGAACATCCGATGCCCGATATGCAAGCCAGCTTGCTGGGATCAACCTCCGCCGCCGCCAACGCATCATAAATGGCTTTGAGGACACCATGGTGACCACACCCAGGGCACCAAACTTGGAACGAAATTTCTTTGAAAGCACCTCAATCAAGGTCTCTCGTAGACAACGGCGGTCCCAGGGACCAGCAGATGCTGATTCTTGGTGAAAGCCTCACCATTGAAGGCACACAAAATATCAAAAGCATCCCCCGGATTAAAAATCCGATCCAGGGATGTCCGCACCTGATACATGGCGTATCCACCCTTGATCTCAGCCGGAAAGGTTTTGTAGGTGGTAACCTCCTGACCGGCGCGGGCGCACGCTGCGGCGATAAAGTCTCCAATAGAGATAACACCTTCGCCACCTTGACCGGCGATTCGAATAATAAGGTCTTTCTTCTCCATGAGTCGCTCCCTAGAGCAGGCCAAACTGTTTCAGGTAAATCGATTCTCGCCAATCACCATGTCGGCCGAGCCACACCATTCCAAATCGGCGCAAAAAACCCAAACAATACCATCCAGCGAAAGGGCCATGGATAACGTGATACACATGCTGGCATCGGGTTGGGAAAAGTAGGGCCCGACAACCTGTGTTACGCCGTGACGGACGATGGCGCGTCGATAATAGGCACGCCGCGACCAATCGGCACCGTCTCCACCGGCGATATGGGCAAAATGGGGGCGGTGACCCACGGCCATGTTGGGTCCAACTTGATGGCCCTGTTCATCCAGTATGAAACACCGATTAACCCCCGGTTCTTTCGCAAATTCCAGGGCCTTGGTCCGCAAATCCGTCAAGGAATCAATCTGACTCTCCCATTGTTTCAACAAATCGAGATAAACCCGAATCTCGGTAAATTGCCTTTGTGCTTCCACTTGAAAATGTTGACGAAATCGAATGCCAAGTTCATTGAGCGCATCGCTCTTCATTTCGTTGACATCTTCCAGATTGCTCATCGGACGGCCAAAATAAAACCCTTGTACAAAATCGGCTTCGGCATCCAAAGCGACCATCGCTTGATCACGGGTTTCAATCCCTTCAATGAGGACCAACGCCCCTGCTTGATGAATCAGGGATACCAGTCCCGGAACCATGCGCCGCGCTTGCGGATTGTGCATGGCATTGGTGATAATCGATTGATCCAACTTGACAATGTCGGGGCGAAACCTCCATATCCGATCAAAGTTGGCATGACCGCTGCCAAAATCATCAATGGCTACAAGACAACCTCTCTCATGATAGTGGTCCACCAACGCCCCCATCAACCCTTCATCAGGGATGGATTTTTCTAAAATCTCCAAAACCACCCGGTGCGGGTCCAAACCAAAATGGTCCAGAAGATCCAAAGTAAAAGCTTTTGAATCCCGCTTATACGTCCAAAACAGATTGGGGTTAAGGTTGAGGAACAACCAACCCTCATCCAGTCCCAATTCAGCAAAATTATGGATATGAACCGCACGACAGATTCGATCCAGATGGACCCTTTGTTGCGGGTTGGTCGCGCGGCCAAACAACTCTGCCGGTGAAATCGATTCGCCCAGAGTATCCTTGGGACGAATCAACCCTTCAAAACCAATGGGACGTTTGTGCGACAGGCAATAAATCGGTTGCAAGGCACCCGCCAGCCGCAATCCATCAAAATGTCCTACGCCCCACCGCCCGTCGCGGAACACCGAATCCCCGACAAACTCAGAAACCCGTCCCGCTGGTGCGAATGATCGAACACATTCATTGTGGTGACTTAACATGGCTGACTCCAGCTCAAGGTGAAAGAACCCATTTCAATCCAATACCCATCGCATTTATTCGTTCTTTCAATGACCAAACCCATGCCCAAACGCATCCAGACGAATGGCTGCGGATGACTCCTGCGTCACCACAGGACTACAACACAATATTGGTGCCATGTGGGAAAAATATTTTAACTATCTGTAATATATAGTTATTTGTAAAAATAATCTGCAATTGTAACTCCTGACCCTCGTTGAGATCTGCATAGGATGCCTAAATAACAGGCTGGCCTGCCCCATTTGTTTTCAACAGCACACCCTTTTGAATCCATGGAACGTTGCATTTCGTCCATGGACGCATCACGCCCCATCCCTCTTGAACATAAAAAAATTAAATTATCATATGTATTTAGATGTGTTCTATCCCAACGTCATCTCCCGAAGTGCGTCCCCTTGGTATCCATTCTGCTGGTGTATCATCAAGTGGCCTGATGCCTCGGGATCGATGGCACCATTCTGCGCAATTTTTGAGCAGCCAACGTTCGATCATCCACCTGCACAATAAAAAAGGAAGACAGCCATGCTGGCCATCGCAAGCACCTCAAGTTCCTATCATCCTCAAGGGGTCTATGATGAACTCAACATGAAGGCAAACGGGCGTTCCGATGGGGAGTGCCGACTGGTTTCCTACCTGAATGAACTGGGTCAGGAGGAATTAACGCGCCGTCAGAGTGCTGCAGAAATGGCCATCGTCAACCTGGGCATCACCTTCACCATCTATTCGGAGGGGGAAAACATCGACCGCGCCTGGCCCTTCGACATCATCCCCCGATGTATGTCCGAATTGGAATGGCGTCGATTGGAGTCGGGTTTGATCCAGAGAACTCAGGCTTTGAACGCCTTTATTCATGATTTATACAACGGCCAGAGAATATTGAAAGATGGCCGATTTCCCGGGGAAGTCGTCTTGAAGTCGCGCAACTGGCGACCGCAACTTGTTGGTGTGATGCCCAAGTTTAACGTATGGGCCAACATCTGCGGCAGCGATCTGCTGCGGGACAAAGATGGGGTCATGTATGTCCTGGAAGACAACCTGAGAGTCCCATCCGGGGTCTCCTATATGTTGGAAAACCGGATGTTGACCAAACGGATTCTTCCAGAGTTTTACCAAAACCAAAGCATACTGCCTGTGGATGATTATCCCAGCCAGTTGTACGACATGCTGGCGTCGTTGTCTCCGCGACCTGGAGATAAAACGCGGGTGGTGGTTCTTACCCCCGGTATTTATAACTCCGCCTATTTTGAACACGCCTACCTGGCGCAACAAATGGGAGTGGATCTGGTGGAAGCCAGGGATATCATGGTGGATGATCAGGATACGGTCCATATGAAAACCATTCATGGTTTGAAACAAATCGATGTGATTTATCGGCGGGTGGACGACGATTTTATCGATCCAGAGGTGTTTCGTTCCGATTCGGCATTGGGGGTTCCTGGGTTGATTCGTGCCTGGAAACGGGGAAAAGTGGGCTTGGCCAATGCCCCAGGAACGGGTGTTGCCGACGATAAGGTGGTCTACAGCTATATGCCAGATATTATTAAATATTATCTGGATGAAGATCCCATATTGCCCAATGTCCCCACCTGGCGTTGTCATATCCCCAAGGAACGACAACACGTCCTGGCCCATCTGGACAAACTGGTGGTCAAACCCGCCAACGAATCGGGAGGGTATGGCATGCTGATGGGACCGCATGCCACTCCGGCCGAAAGGGAAAAATTTGTCGAACTCATTCAAGCCAACCCACGCAATTATATCGGCCAGAAAACGCTGACACCCTCGACGGTGCCAACTTTGGTCAATGGTCGAATCGAACCGCGTCATGTGGATTTGCGTCCATTCATCCTGAGCGGTGAACGCACCTGGATTACCGCAGGTGGGTTGACCCGGGTGGCGTTGAAACGAGGTTCCTATGTCGTCAACTCGTCGCAAGGAGGCGGCAGCAAAGACACTTGGGTCATTGCCGACATGCACAGGGGTAAATAATGCTATCTCGTGTTGCCGAAAACGTCTACTGGATGGCCCGTTATCTGGAACGGGTCGAGGATACATCACGACTGGTTATGGCAACCCATAATACCATGTTGGATATGACTCCCGTGAGTCGTGTTCAACCAATGAACTGGGAACAGTTGTTGGCCATCACGGGAAGTCGTGAAATCTTCTTTAAAAGAAACTCTCGACCCGATGAACACCAGATTATCAATTTTTTGATCCGGGATGAGGAATATCATGGTTCCATTCTTAATGCGCTGCATTTTGCCCGGGAAAATCTTCGGACGACCCGTGAGCTTTTTCCCCGCAAGGCATGGGAATTTCTCAATCGGTTGTTTTTGGATACACGGACAGCGTGCGGCCATGATTTCCACGCGGCCAACCGTTTGGAGTTTTTGGAAAATGTCATCAATGAATGTCTTAAAATCACCGGTCTTTTGGATTCCAGCATGTTGCGGGATGAAATCTTTCGCATGTTTCGCCTGGGGCGTTATTTGGAACGGGCGGACATGGTGACGCGGATCTTGGACGTTCGGGGGGCATTGATGCTGGCGCAAAAGGATGTGGTCGATCGACCCTTACGCAACGCGCTCTGGCTTACAGTATTAAAATCTCTTTCGGGGGATCAAATGTATCGGCGCCGGGTGCGACCGCGCATCCGTGGGGTGGATGTGTTGGCCTTTCTCCTCAAGGATAATGCGTTTCCCCGGGCATTCCGTTATGGGATTGAAGGGGTTGCTGGTTGTTTGGGATTTCTTGGTGGTGCCGAGGCGGTCCAGGGAATCATTTCCCGCATTGAAACGCAACTCTATCTGGCCGATATCACCAGGCTGGCCGAAAACGAAGGGTTGCACGAATTTTTGGACGGTTTGCAAATTCTTTTGGGAGAACTCCACATGACCATCAGTGCCACCTATTTCAATCAGGAGATCAAAAAGGATGCACCGCCATCCGGAGAGAATTCCGCGGGTTCCACGGTTGGCTTTTCTTCCAATGGTTCAACATCGACCTCGACGCTCAACCGATGTTCACGACCGCCGGTGACAACCCCTTTCACGGGTGGGACATCGGCATAATCGCGTCCGACCGCCAGCACGATGTGGCGTCCGGCGACGAGAACGGCGTTGGTGGGATCAAAACCAAACCAGCCATTTTCGGGAAGAAATGTTTCAAACCACGCATGGGAGGCATCGCTCCCCTGCAATTTGGGTTGACCCGGAGGTGGCTGGGTTTCCAAATAGCCGCTGACGTAGCGAGCCGCAAGTCCTTTGGACCGTAAAACGCCAATGGCCACATGGGCAAAATCCTGGCAAACGCCCGCCTTTTGTTGGAGAACCTGCCCCAAGGGAGTCGATATGGAAGTCGCACCCGGGGCGTAGGTAAAGGAATCATGAATCTGTTGGGTCAGATCCATGACCGCCGCCAATAAGGGGCGACCGGGGGTAAATACTTGATCCGCCAGGAGTTGCAATGCCGGTTCCGAGGCAACCAGGGGGGATGGCATGGAAAAAAGAAGGCTGCGTCGTGTTTCCACGCTGGAATCGGCACTATGAATGGTTGCGTGAACCGCCTCCCAGGGGGGCGACGCTGCCAACAAAGTGGGTGTGCCGTCAATCATCCGCATCACTTCACTCAAGGCGGTGATTTCAAGCTTTCGATGGGGTTTGTGAATTTCAAAATAATGGATCCAATTACCGAAAAAATCCTTATAGGAACGGACCAGGTTGGGTTCAGGCTGAAGGGTGAGATCAAAACGAAGACAGCGTTGATCCGCCCGTTCCACCGGCTGCAATTGCACCCGGTTGTGACCTAGACTCACCGTTTCGGGATACAGGTAGCGGGTGGTATGACGGATTTGATAACGCATGGTTAGGTTCTGACGGTAAAAAGGTGATGGGTTGCATCGGCATGACGGAAATAGTTATCCGAGGCGGTATCGGAAAACATAGGCAATAGATTGCGGATTCGTTGAGTCAATTGCAGCAGGTTTTCGCGTTGGCCACTTTCGGGATCGATTTGAGCCAATGCGGATGCATCGGCCAGTCGAATAGCGGCAAGGCTTTCAAAGACGGTCCGTCCCAATGGGGTACGGTACAGGGTTTGCCCTGGGGATCTGGGGGCTTGATGGGCATGGCGTTCCATCAGGATTAATTGAAACACCAGAGAACGCGGATCGGTATCATCCTGGAGCAGTTTGGCCAATACCGATTCCACCTCCAACCGGGTTTGAAAATGAAAACGGAAACTTTCCAATCCATCATTCAAGGCGAGCAACCGTTCGAGCATGGCGATTTCATTGGTCTGAGAATCCCCTTTGCCGAGGCAGGTTTCCATGAGTTGGGCCAAAAACATCGCCCGTTCCAAACGGCGTCCCAGATCCAGAAACATCCATCCCAGATCACGATGCATGTTTTCCCAGGTGAGACCGGCAAAGGCCATGAGTCCCTGCAACAGCGGACCGAGATTCCACAGGATGTGATTCATGTCATCCATCCGTTGTCCTTGCCACCGTCCCAGATGGACGCTGATATTATCCAAGATCAACCAGGTATCGGAGGAAAGGCGATCGCGCAGGGAAAATCCCCCATGGATCAAGGCTTGCAGCGAAAAGGCCAGGGAGCCGGTTCGGTTGGCATCGAGCATCACGGAACGCAGTTCCTGATCGGGATTGGCCCATTGCAATCGGGCATCTTCACCGGCAAAACCGGGATAGGTTCCGGTAAAATGGGTCAATGTGGACAACAGGCGGTGCCGACAATGGCGTCGTTGTTCGCGGCTGAGTCCGATCTCATCTTCCTCCATCAGGGTGGTGGCTTCACGAAAAAGACGGATAATCCCTTCGCAACGTTCGGCATAGCGTCCGATCCAAAAAAGATTTTCCGCCACCCGGCTGGGAAGCCCGACGGGGGGGATGGAATCTTGAGATTGCACCGGAGTCGAGACCTCGGGGTGGTCCCGGTCGTCCATGACCCAGACATCTTTGGTCGATCCCCCCTGTCTTGGGGAGAAGGGATAACCATGGTCTGGCATACCGGCATGTCGCCCCCTTTCCGGGGGCGACACCCGGGCAAGCCCGCCCGGCATGACATACGACGTGTTGCCGTCATGATGAAGGAAGGCGCGGTAAAGGAGGTGTCGTTGACACATCCCCTGGGCATCCACCCCCGGGATCATCGAAGGGTGAATCCGGGTGCGGGCAATAAACCGGGATGGGTTTTCCAGGATTTGTCGGCGCAAAGATTCATCAACGGGGAGACCGTTGACCGGCAATGCCAAGTCGGATTGCAGGGGGAGTATGGCCCAGGGAAAGGGTTCGTGATACCAGGATTCCATGACCTGGTTTCGAGAGGTTTCCTCGCCCAACCACAGGGTTTTTGGATTTTCAAGGAGCAGGTTTTCACCGAGGAAAAAGCGGCACAATGCGGGAAGGAACGGATGGAGTCCCAGGTTTTCCAGGATGCCGCTACCCAGGGGGTTGGCCATGGCGGTATATCCTTCCCGTGCCGCCTGCACCATGCCGACGACCCCCAGGAGGGAGTCTTCGTTGAGTTCCAGGGGATCGCACCAAGCTTCATCGACCCGGCGCAGAATGACATCCACCGGCAACAGCCCATGGAGCGTCCGCAAACACAGGCGACCACCGCGGACCGTCATATCGTTGCCCTGGGCCAGGGTCAATCCCATGGCATGGGCAAGGAAGGTGTGTTCATAGTGGGTTTCGTTGGCCGGCCCCGGCGTCATGAGGACGATATGGGCATTTTGAGCGGCATGGGGGGCCAGGCGCATCAACCCGGTCCGCATGGAGCGGTAAAAGGGTTGCAAGGGTTGGATGGGGCCAAACGTAGCCCTTTCCGAGAACAAACGATGGGTCAGTCGTCGGTTTTGCAGGGCATAACCGTGACCGGATGGGGCCTGGGTTCTGTCGGAGACGACCTGAAAGCGACCATCGGCAAGGCGGACCAGATCGGCGGCATAGAGGGGGAGAGTCAGCTTGCGGGTAGGCCGACCCCAGAGGGGAAACAAAAAATCACTATGACCAAACACCAGTTCTGCGGGAATGATCCTTTCGGAGATCACCCGTTGGATGCCGTACAGGTCACGCAGGAGCAGGGTAAACAGATGATGCCGTTGAATCAACCCCACTTCCAAACGTTGCCATTCGGCATGGTGGAGAATCATCGGTATGGGATCGAAGGCCCAGGGTCGTCGTTGCGTGGAACCTGCGGTCGCGCCCGAATAGACGGCACCCGATTCGCGCAACAGGTGCAAGGTTTGGTCCCAGAGTCGCCCCGGTCGTTCGGGGCCGCCGGAATAGAGGTGATCAAGAAATGATCGCCAATGGCCCCGAGGTTCTCCGGGTGCTGCAAAAGCCTCATCATAGCCCAACGGCGTCTGTGCCGAAAAAACGGTCACCGATTACGCACTCCATCGAATAGGTTGAACGACGCGCCGCTGAAAAGCATCTGTTTTCTTAGATAAAAAAAGGAGAAGGCCATGACCTATTGCGTCGGAATATTGTTGGATGATGGCATCGTGCTGGCTTCGGATTCGCGCACCAATGCCGGAGTGGATCAAATCGCTTGCTATACCAAGACGCATACATTTACCTGGTTGGGGCAACGACATATGGCTCTTCTTTCCTCTGGAAATCTGGCAACGACGCAATCGGTGATCAGCCAATTGCAACGAGAAGCCCAACTCAATGACAGCCACGGCCCTTCGCTTGCCAGTCTCGGCAGCATGGAAGAGGCGGCCCACCATGTTGGCCGTGTCAGCCTTGCTATTCAGGAACAATATGCCAGCAAAGCCCATGCCGAAGCACGTTTTGATGCCACATTCATCCTGGCTGGCCAGATTGCCGGACAATCTCCGCAACTTTTTCTCATCTATCCCGAAGGTAACCCCATCACCCCTTCTCCCTATAGCCCTTTTCTTCAAATTGGGGAAACCAAATACGGCAAACCCATTCTTGACCGAATTATCACACCCGCCCTTTCTCTGGAGAATGCCGCCCGTTGTGCTTTGGTTTCCATGGATTCGGCGATGCGTTCCAATCTTTCGGTGGGACCACCCCTGGATCTTATGATTTATCGGCGGGGTCAGATCGATGGCGGCATTCACACCCGATTTGAGTTGAACACCCCGTATCTGGTTGCGTTGCGTAAAAGTTGGAACAATGGTCTTAAACGGCTGTTTCAAAGGTTACCCGAGTTTAACTGGGAACATTTTCCCCACGTTCAATCCCCCCCTCCTGGAGAATGATTATGACCCTTCGCGTCGCCGTGCGCCATCACACCCACTATCGCTATGATGATTGGATCATGCTGGCCCCCCATGTGCTGCGCCTGCGTCCGGCACCCCACTGTCGCACCCCCATCGAAGCTTATTCCCTCAAGGTTCGACCGGAGAATCATTTTATCAACGGGCTACAGGATCCTTTTGGTAATTTTCTCGCCCGTTTCGTATTTCCGGAGAAATGCCAGGAATTAGTGATCGACGTGGAGTTAATCGTCCGCATGGTCACCATCAACCCATTTGATTTTTTTCTGGATGAGGAGGCCCAGACATTTCCGTTTACCTACGAAGAGGGGTTGAAGCATCAACTCGCCCCCTATCTGGTCACCGAAAAGAACACCCCACGCCTCGATCGGTGGTTGCAGGGAATTGACGGAGAGATGGGAAGCAAGACCATCGATTTCTTGGTGGCGGTGAATCAGCGTTTGTGGAAAGACATCAGCTACACCATCCGCCTGGAGGTGGGGGTCCAGAAGGTTGAGGAGACCCTGAAAAAAAAGACCGGATCCTGCCGCGACAGTGCCTGGTTGTTGGTGCAGATCATGCGCAAACTGGGTTTGGCGGCGCGGTTTGTTTCGGGTTATCTGATTCAGCTTGCGGCGGATGAAAAATCTTTGGATGGTCCCTCCGGCCCGGAGAAAGATTTTACCGATTTGCACGCTTGGTGTGAGGTGTTCGTTCCTGGGGCAGGTTGGTTGGGATTGGATCCGACTTCGGGTCTTTTTGCTGGAGAGGGACACATTCCCCTGGCCTGTACCCCCCATTATGAAAGTGCTGCCCCCGTCAGCGGCTTGACCGACCCTTGCCAGGTGAGCTTTCGGTTTAATAATACGGTTGAGCGGATCAGTGAAACGCCACGGACCACCAAACCCTATACCGAGGGGCAATGGCAAGCGATCGATGGCTTGGGGCAACAGGTGGATACCGTATTCCAGGAGAAGGCGATACAGCTTTCCATGGGTGGGGAGCCAACCTTCGTTTCCATCGATGACCACGACGCCCCGGAATGGAATACCACCGCCGATGGTCTCCATAAACGGCAACGGGCGCAGGATCTGTTGCAACGGCTTCGGAATCGCTTTGCCCCTGGGGGATTGCTCCATTATGGTCAGGGGAAATGGTATCCGGGGGAAGAATTACCCCGGTGGCGATATGGTTGTTTTTTTCGGGCCGATGGTCAGCCACTTTGGAGCCGACCGACGCTTGCCGCCGACGAAAAAACCACGTTTGACCTGAACCATGGGAAACATTTTCTCCAGGTGCTGGGACAACATATGGGAGGGATCGACCCTTTTATTCAACCCGCGTATGAGGATCCTTTTTATCATCTGTGGCAAGAATCGATCCTTCCCGCCGATGTAGACCCTTTGCAGGCGGATCTGAAAGATCCGTTGGAACGGCGGCGATTGGCCCGTTTGTTACAGCGGGGTTTGGGAGAACCTGTGGGCTATGTCCTTCCCTTGGATCGGGATGTGGCAACGGGTCATTGGATCAGCGGTCCTTGGCGATTGCGTCAAAAACAGTTGTTTCTCCTCCCTGGTGATTCACCCATGGGATTTCGCCTCCCGTTGGACAGTTTAGAAGTGGATCCTGCCCATCCGCATGAACCCGATAAGGAGCGGTGTCCATTTTCCGAACCGGATGATCTTATCGCGGAGCCAGACGTTGCCTGTTGGCGTCAAGGGTTTGTTCGGACCGCCTTGACCTTGGAGCTTCGTGAGGAGCGGTTGTATCTTTTTTTACCCCCCATGGTACGTTTGGAAAGTTTTTTGGCACTCATCAAGGCCATTGAGGAAACCGCCAACCAAACCGGCATGGATCCGATTCTTGAAGGGTATCCCCCCCCCGAAGATGAACGGTTACACCGTTTTTTCATCACACCGGACCCTGGGGTGATCGAGGTTAACATCCATCCTTCGCTGACTTGGGAAGGATTGAAGGAAAGAACCATGGGCCTCTACCAGGAAGCACGTCTGGCGCGGCTGGGGACGGAAAAATTTTTGGTGGATGGTCGGCATACCGGGACGGGGGGCGGCAATCATATCACCATCGGCGGTCTGTCGGCGGCGCAAAGCCCGTTATTGCGCCGCCCTGACTTGTTGGCCAGTTTGATCACTTTTTGGCAGCATCACCCTGGCCTTTCCTATCTTTTTTCGGGGCTGTTCATAGGCCCGACCAGCCAAGCTCCCCGTGTGGATGAGGCGAGAGACGACAGTTTGCACGAGTTGGAAATCGCCCTGAGCCAGATTCCCAATGGGCCGGTGGCGCAACCTTGGCTTGTGGATCGGATATTGCGGCATTTGTTGGTAGATCTTACCGGCAATACCCATCGTGCCGAGTTTTGTGTGGATAAACTGTACTCACCCGATGGCCCTTCGGGTCGTTTGGGATTGTTGGAACTGCGTGCATTTGAAATGCCCCCGCATCCGCACATGAGTTTGGTTCAAATGTTGTTGTTGCGGGCGTTGATCGCCTGGTTTTGGGAAAAACCTTATCGGCATCCGTTAATTCGCTGGGGGAGTGCGTTGCATGACCAGTTCATGCTCCCTTTTTTTAGTGGCTGAATCCATTTTTCAGTTTTCGTTTTCCAGTATTGGGTTTTATCCAACGGGGCGATATAACGTTGGAACTCCGCCATGCGTTGGAACCGTGGCATGTCCTGGGTGAGGAGACGACACGGCATGGAACGGCCCGGTTTGTCGATTCTTCGGTGGAACGGTTGCAGGTCAGGGTTTCCGGGTTGATTCCAGAACGGTATGTTTTGGTTTGCAATGGCCACCGTTTGCCCTTGCGTGCGACGGGTGTGCAGGGTGAGTTTGTCACGGGTGTTCGTTTCAAGGCATGGCAACCGCCGTCGGGTTTGCATCCGTTGATGCCCATCCATTCCCCTTTGGTGTTTGATCTTGTCGATCAATGGAATCAGCGTCCGGTAGGGGGGTGTACCTATCATGTTGTTCACCCTGGGGGGCGCAGTTATGATGGCTTTCCGGTCAATGGCCTGGAGGGAGAATCCCGACGGTTAAGCCGATTTTGGGAACATGGCCATTCCATCGGTCCATGGCAACCGACGACGACCCCTTCGGCGGGGGGACGGTTTATCCCTGAGGGAAGTGGCCAACCGTTGTTGCGGGATGATCCGTTGACGACGACGCGGGAATATGTGACCACGCTAGATTTGCGGCGTGTACAACGTTTTGAAAACGTTCCATCCTAAAGTGATGGAGTCCCTTCCGATGGGCTCATCCGGCCAAATTTTGGACGCAATGGGAGCCGAATTTGACAAAACCAGGTATCGCTACTCTATCGATAATGGGTTAAAGTAGACCATGAGGGGTCATGGGAGTATGGGATCGGGAAAACAGTATTGGGGTGATATCCAAGTCAATTCCTGCGATTCCTCTTGACGTTTCGGAAAAACAAAGTTTGGCAAAAATTTTTGCGGGGGTCCGGGGGGGATCATCCTTACAAGTGTAGGTTTTTTCATATTTCATTGATTTCATTGATAATTGGCCAATCTTCAGGAACTCCGCATCCAAGGGGGATCTGCTGGTTATTGAGT
>JACSDG010000101.1 GCA_015660855.1 Magnetococcales bacterium | reverse complement strand
CAGGGATTCTGTTGCTGACAAGTCCCATCGTCCAAAACGAATCCAGACGGATCTGACGGAAGCCCAGGAAAGCATCATCGTACTTGTCCGTACCACACTGCTATTGCCTCTGGATGATTTGCTGGCTGTCATCAGAGAGTTCCTTCTGCCTGATTTGTCCCGGTCTGCGTTGGATCAATGCCTCCGAACGTCATGGAGTATCAAATCTCAAGGATCTTTATCCCAAAGATGATAAGGTCAAAGAAACAAAGAAAACCTTTAAAGATTATGAGCCTGGGTACATCCATGTCGATGTAAAATACCTACCCAAAATGCCAAACGAGGCCCAACAGAAATTCCTTTTCGTAGCGATTGACCGAGCTACTCGTTGGGTTTATCTTGAGATCCTTGGGGATAAAAGTGCCAAGAACGCCAGTGGATTCCTTGACCGATTGCTCAAGCATGTCCCCTTCAAGGTGTCCAAAGTCCTCACAGATAACGGCAAAGAATTTACTGATCGATTCTGCGCTACTGGCGAACGCGAACCAACAGGCAATCACTTGTTCGATAAGGTGTGTAGTAATAACGATATAGAACACAGACTTATCAAACCAAGAAAGCCACAGACAAACGGGATGGTGGAGCGTTTCAATGGCCGCATAGCTTTGGGGAATGTTTCGCCCGTTCAGGCGTTGAAAAATTGGCAGGAAAAAAGACCGGATTTGTTTGTAAAATCGGTATACAATCTCACGGGTCTTGACACTAGAGCGGGGGCGATGTTTTGCCCCCAACCCCGTATCGGCGGGTATTGCCCGTTAACCTGTCATCATTTGGCAAGGCTGATGAGGACTTCGTCCAACATTTTTTTCGCATCACCAAACAACATGCGATTATTTTCCTTGTAGAACAGTGGATTGTCCACACCGGCATAACCGGAGGCCATGGAACGTTTCATGACGATGGACGTTTTGGCTTTCCACACTTCCAATACCGGCATGCCGGCGATGGGGCTGTTGGGGTTGTCCTGGGCGGCGGGATTGACAATGTCGTTAGCCCCGATCACCATCGTGACATCGGTTTTGGGAAAATCCTGGTTGAGTTCATCCATTTCCAGGACGATGTCGTAGGGAACCCTAGCTTCAGCCAGCAACACATTCATATGCCCCGGCATACGTCCGGCCACCGGATGAATACCAAAACGCACATTGATTCCTTTTTCGCGCAATATTTTTGTGATCTCACAGACCGTATGCTGCGCCTGGGCTACGGCCATGCCATAACCAGGAACGATGATGACACTTTCCGCGTTACGCAGTAGTTCGGCTGTATCCGCCGCGTTGATGGGTTGAACTTCGCCCTGAGGTGCGGCATCCCCCCCAGCGGCGGGAGCTTTGCCACCACCCGTTCCAAAGCCCCCCGCGATCACCGCGAAGAAATGTCGATTCATGGCACGACACATGATGTAGGACAGGATGGCACCCGAGGATCCCACCAGTGCCCCGACCACGATCAACAGGTCGTTGGAGAGCATGAAACCAGTTGCCGAAGCCGCCCACCCGGAGTAGCTGTTGAGCATGGATACCACGACCGGCATATCGGCTCCGCCAATGGCTATGACCATATGGATGCCGAACAACAGGGCAATGACTGTCATGAGGTACAGGGGAACAAGTCCCTGTTCGATCGACCCGGCGTCGAGGAACGACCGTCCGGCGATGATGACTGTGACCAACAGACCCAGGTTGAGGAGATGCCGGGCTGGTAAAAGCAGTGGTTGTCCCCCAATTTTGCCTGAAAGTTTGCCAAAAGCCACAAGAGAGCCGGAAAAGGTGATGGCACCGATAAGAATACCTACATAGATTTCAATTTCATGGATGGTTTTTTCACTGCCAGTGAAATGCGAAGAGGGGTCGATAAAGTTGGCAAAGCCCACCAAGCAGGCCGCCAATCCCACCAAACTGTGCATCAAAGCCACCAGCTCCGGCATTTGCGTCATTTTGACGCGAATGGCGGCAAAGATACCCACCGAGCCTCCCACAGTCATGGCGATTAGAATACTGGCAAAACTGGATACGCCAGTGATACGGGGTCCCATCAAGGTGGCTATGACGGCGATACTCATGCCGATGATGCCAAACAGGTTGCCTCGCCTGGAGGTTTCAGGGTTGCTGAGTCCACCCAGACTGAGAATGAACAGAATGGTTGCGCCAATATAGGCGACCGTCATTAATTCTGCGTTCACAAGTCGCTCCTTTTTATTTTTGGAACATGCGCAACATGCGCTGAGTGACCCAGAAACCACCAAACATGTTGACGGCAGTCAGCGCGATGGCCAACCCCGCCAGCAAAGTGATGACGATTCCCGAAGAGGATATTTGGATCAGGGCACCGATGACGATGATGCTGCTGATGGCGTTGGTGACACTCATCAGCGGGGTGTGCAGTGCGGGTGTAACATTCCAGACCACCATGTAGCCGATGAAACAGGCCAGGACAAAAACGGTGAAATGATTCAAGAACGAAGTTGGGGCACTGACACCCAGCAGGGCAAAGATGATCGCCAGGGACACGCCGGTGATGACCAGCGACATGGGCGATGCCGGCTCTCCCGCACCATGGCCATGACCTTTTTTGGCTTCGGAAACCGGAGCCGTCTGGGCGAGCTTTGCCGCGGGAGGTGCTGCCGAAAGTCTGGGGGCGGGTGGTGGCCAGGTGATGACACCATCCTTGATCACCGTGGTCCCCCGGATAACCTCGTCCTCCATGTTGATGTTGATGACGCCATCCTTGGTTTTGCACAGCTCTTCTGTCAGTCGCACCAGGTTGGTGGCATAGAGCTGGGTCGATTGCCGTGCCAAACGACTGGGAAGGTCGGCGTAACCGATGATGGTCACTTCGTTGTGAACCACTTTTTGGTGTGGAACGGTATATTCACAGTTGCCGCCCTGCTCTGCGGCCAGGTCAACGATGACGCTGCCCGGCTTCATGCTGTTGACCATTTCCTTGGTGATCAGCTTGGGGGCGGGTTTGCCGGGTATCAGGGCGGTGGTGATGATGATATCCACTTCCTGGGCCTGTTTGGCGAACATTTCGAGTTGCGCTTTTTGGTAGGCCTCACTCATCACCTTGGCATAACCACCGACCCCCGTTCCTTCTTCTTCAAACTTGGGGGCGCAAAATTCGGCACCCATGCTTTTGACTTGGTCTTTCACCTCGGGGCGGGTATCGGAGGCGCGCACGATGGCTCCCAGACTCGATGCGGTACCGATGGCCGCCAAGCCCGCCACTCCGGCACCGATGACAAACACTTTGGCCGGTGGCACTTTGCCAGCAGCGGTAATTTGGCCGGTAAAAAAACGTCCAAAGGCGTGCGCCGCCTCAATCACAGCCCGATAGCCGGCAATATTGGCCATGGAGGAGAGGGCATCCAACTTTTGTGCACGGGAAATGCGTGGCACCGAATCCATGGCCAGGACATTGCCCCCGCGACCGGCGAGAAGATCCATCAATTCCTTGTTCTGGGCCGGCCAGATAAAGCTGATCAGGGTACATTCTTTTTTCAACAACTCCGCTTCATGATTGCCCAGTTGCGGATGCTGCATGGGGGCGCGAACTTTGAACACGATATCCGACGCCTTCCACAAACTGACGGCGTCCGGCAAAATTTTCGCGCCCGCTTCTTCATAATGGGGATCCAGGAATTGCGATTCGCGTCCCGCCCCCGATTCCACGACCACCGTGAAACCAAGCTTGATCAATTGGCGTACCGAATCAGGACTGGCGGCGACTCGGTTTTCTCCTGGATACACCTCCTTGGGAATGCCGATATTCATGGTTTTAAAGGTCTCCTTGATGCTGATCGGGTTGGGGAGAAATAATCAGTCGCAGCTTTTGCGCTTGTACCGTCGCCAGAGGGTAATCCTGATGCAAGGAGAGCGCAATAATAAAAAAAAGCATATGCTTCAAATTAAAAAGTTATAATGAATATTAAAATTCTGTGTATTGATGGAGAAAAATATAAAATATTAATACCTTTTATCAACAGATAAGATTTGTTAATATTTGGTATAGTGCTATAAACAGGCTCTGCTCGTCATGGGCTGCATAGATTGGTAAATTATTCATTTCCATCCTTGTGCAAAAATCTACTCAAAAATTAATTTATTCGAGTCCGGCGTGTTCAAAAAATTTTCAAAAATCACAGCGTCACATCGGTTTTTGGCGGTTTGCCAGTCCTGTGGGGTTCGTGCGGTCCAGGTAATGACAGGGAGACCGCGGGAACGGAGCCAACGGGGAATGGGATCTCCCAATCGTTTCAGGTAACAACTTAGAAAGTGGGGTTTGGCCTTGGCGGCGTGAAAAAAGGAACGCATGCCCACAGCGGGCAGAAAACCATATTCCCATTCAAAAACGCCGCCATTGAGACCACGGGTGATGTGGGGGTGATGCCGGGCAAACCAAGCGATTACCCCGGCATGAAACGAAAGGGCGGCCCAAGGTCCGTTGTGCCCCTTGGCCGCCAAGGCGACGGCCTGGGCGGCTTGGGGTGTGGGATCCTTGATTTCAACCAGCACACCGACCTTGTCTCCCACCAGTCGGAAAACATCTTCCAACAAGGGAGGCGGTTGGTTATCCAGGATCAGCCTGAGATTGCGAAATTTTTCCGTGGTTAAGGTATGGACGGACCCCTGTTGTCCAGTCATGCGCCAAAGGTCACGATCATGAAATACCGCAGGCTGTCCGTCGGAAAGAAGCCGCACATCCAGTTCAATGGAATAACGTTGGTCTACGGCACGCTGGAAGGCGGCCAGGCTGTTTTCCGGGATTGATTGTGTCGGATCGAACAAACCTCGATGAGCAATGGGGCGGGCTGTGACCCAACGGTGTTGACTGGCGGGAGAGGGATCCAGGAGCCAATCAGATAGTTTGTTTTTTTCGTTTCCCTTGCAAAAATTATTGTGGGGGTCAAGGGGGGGATCATCCCCCCCGGTGGGGGGTTGGGGGCAACGCCCCCAAGGTTTTGGTTTTTGCACGAAGGGCACCCTGTCCTGATAACGCCAAGTTAGTTGGAGGAATCAAGACCATCCGGTTCATATCCCAGATTGGGTGCCAACAGATGTTCCGCTTTCGCTATGGTCATCCCTTTGCGTTGGGCATAATCGGCTACCTGATCGGCCATGATGCGTCCCACATGAAAATAACGCGCCTGGGGGTGGGCAAAAATTTGGCCACAAACGGCGGCCTGTGGCAGCATCGCCTGGCTTTCGGTCAGTTGGATGCCAGTGGTTTCGGTCACTTTGAGCAGGTTGAACAGGGTGATTTTTTCGCTGTGGTCGGGGCACGAAGGATACCCGGGGGCGGGGCGAATTCCCGAATAGGCCTCTGCCAGGATTTCCTGCCGTGACAGATTTTCCTCGGCGGCATAGCCCCAATGATGCCGCCGAATTTCCCAATGAAGCCATTCGGCAAAAGCTTCGGTAAGGCGGTCGGCCAAGGCCTTCACCATGATGGCTCCGTAGTCATCTTTCTGACTTTCCAACGTATTGGCCAGGGTTTCCAGTCCCAGACCGGCGGTGACGGCGAACAATCCCATCCAATCGGTCCGACCCAGGGATTGGGGCAGCAAATAATCGGACAGGGCATGGTGAAATTTTCCCTCGGGCTTTTTTTCCTGCTGGCGCAAAAAATGAAATACCCCCCGTGTTTCTTTCCTCTCAGGGGTGTCGTACAGGACCACATCGTCATGATTCAGGGCATTGGCGGCAAACAGCCCGAAAACCCCATTGGCGGTCAACCATTTGTTTTCAATGATGCGGTCAAGCCACATTTGGGCATCATTGAAGAGCTGGGTGGCTTGCGTTCCCGCTTGCGGATGCGCAAGGATATCCGGGTAACGCCCCTTCATTTCCCAGGTGTGGAAAAAAGGGGTCCAGTCGATCCACTCTTTTAACAGTCCCAAATCCATGTTGTTTATGGCATGAATTCCAGGATTGTTGGGTGTGCAGGGACGGTATTGGGACCAGTCGGGAAGAAAACGGGCGTTTCGGGCCGCATCAAGGGAGACCCAGGGGGTTTTGCGTTGTTGATACCGGGTACGCAATTGTTCCTGGCTGGCGTTTAAGGTTTGGATAAAATTTTTACAATTTTCCGGATGCATCAACTCTGTGGCGACCCCAGCCGCGCGGGAGGCATCCTTGACATGGACCGTGGCCCCCGAATAACCGGGGGCAATGCGCACGGCGGTATGCAAGGGCGAGGTGGTGGCACCGCCGATCAGCAGCGGAATGGTCAACCCCCGGTGCGCCATTTCTTGGGCAATCCGAACCATGTGGTCCAGGGAAGGGGTAATCAGTCCCGAAAGACCGATCAATCCTACTTGGTGCTTTTCTGCGGCGTCAAGGATCGTCTCCATGGGGACCATCACCCCCAGGTCGATGACCTCAAAATTGTTGCACTGGAGCACAACCTTGACAATATTTTTACCAATATCATGGACATCCCCCTTGACGGTCGCCAGGAGAACACGGTTTTGTCGTGTTTTTTCATCGCGTCTTTTGGCGGCCTCGATGTGGGGTACCAAAACCGCCACCGCCTTTTTCATGACCCGGGCACTCTTGACGACCTGAGGGAGAAACATCCGTCCCGAGCCAAACAATTCACCCACCCGATTCATCCCCTCCATGAGGGGCCCCTCCACCACATCCAGGGGGTGGTTGGCCCCCAGGCGGGCTTCCTCGACATCCGCCTCGATAAAGTCGGTTACTCCCTTGACCATGGCGTAGATCAAACGCTCTCCGACCGATTCCTGACGCCAGAGGGCATCCTGGGTCTCTCCTTTGTTTTCCCCCGATTCCCGATAGCGTTCCGCTACCGCCAGCAAACGTTCCGTGGCCTGGGGGTCACGATTTTGGATAACGTCTTCCACGAGAGTTTTTAATTCTTCGGGTATGGTTTCGTAGACCGCCAGTTGCCCGGGATTGACGATTCCCATGTCGAGTCCGGCCCGGATGGCGTGGTAAAGAAAGACGGCGTGCATTGCTTCACGGATGCGTTCAAATCCACGAAAGGAAAAGGAAACGTTGCTGATGCCACCGCTGGTCAATGCCCCGGGCAGGTTGGCTTTGATCCAGGCGACGGTGTCGATGAAATCCAGGGCGTAGCCGTTGTGTTCCTCGATGCCGGTGGCCACGGCAAAAACGTTGGCGTCAAAAATAATGTCGCTGGGGAAAAATCCGACCCGGGCAACCAGCAGGTCATAGGCGCGTTGACAGATGGCGCGTCGCCGCGCACGGGTATCGGCCTGGCCCAGCTCATCAAAGGCCATGACCAACACAGCCGCCCCGTAACGGCGGGCCAGGGTGGCCTGTTTGAGAAAACTTTCCTCTCCCTCCTTTAGGCTGATGGAATTGACAATCCCCTTGCCCTGGAGACACTGCAACCCCGCCTCCAGGACTTCCCAAACGGAGGAGTCCAACATGATGGGTACCCGGCTGATATCGGGTTCCGCCGCCACGAGGTTGAGGAAGCGGGTCATGGCTTCCCGGGCGTTGAGCATGGGATCATCCATGTTGATGTCGATGACGCTGGCACCGTCTTCTACTTGCTGCCGGGCAATGGCCAGGGCCGGTTCAAAGGCTTCCTCCCGAATCAGACGGGCAAACCGGCGTGAGCCAGCGACATTGGTGCGTTCGCCCACGTTGACGAACAGCGATCCGGGGACCATGTTGAAAGCCTCCAGGCCGCTTAAACGGCATTTATGTCGTCGCATCGGCGGCTTTCGGGGGGAGATGGAGGCCATGGTCCGGGCGATGGCGCGAATATGGTCGGGGGTGGTGCCACAACAGCCCCCAACAATGTTGACCCAACCAGAAAGGCCAAATTCTTTGACCTTGGCGGCCATCGACTCGGGCGTTTCATCGTAGGTTCCCAGCTCATTGGGAAGCCCGGCATTCGGGTGAACCGAGATGAATGTTTCACAAAGCCCTGATAATTCCTGGATGTGGGGACGCAGTTGTTCTGCCCCCAGGGCGCAGTTGAATCCCATGGACAGCAGGTCGGCGTGGGCTACCGAATTCCAAAAGGCCTCCACGGTTTGTCCGGTCAAGGTGCGTCCCGATCCATCGGTGAGGGTGCCGGAAACCATGATGGGGAGTGGCTCAGGACGAGAATCGTTGAATTCCATGATGGCCAACAGTGCAGCCTTGGCGTTCAAGGCGTCAAACACCGTTTCCACCATTAAAACATCAGCCCCACCATCGACCAGTCCGCGCACGGCATCCGCATAAGCTGTTTTTAACTCCGAAAACGATATGTTGCGAAAACCCGGATTGTTGACGTCTGGCGAAATCGAGGCGGTTCGATTGGTCGGACCCAGGGTGCCAACCACAAAACGGGGGCCGTCTCCGTGCGTCTCCTCGTGCTGCCTGCAAGCCTTGCATGCCAGTCGTGCCCCTTCCAGGTTGATTTCGTAGGCCGTGTTTTCCATGGCATAATCGGCCAGAGAGACGGTATTGGCATTAAAGGTGTTGGTTGAAATCAGGTCTGCGCCCGCTTCCAGATAGGCGGTGTGAATCTCCAGGATGATATCCGGCCGCGTCAAAGTGAGCAGATCATTGTTGCCTTTGAGATCCACAGGATGGTTTGCAAAGCGATCACCGCGAAAATCATTTTCGCTCAGATTGCGCTTTTGGATCATCGTTCCCATGGCACCGTCCAAAATCAGGATGCGTTGTTCCAGAATTTTTTGCAGCAATCGGATGCGTCCACCTTCGACCGTCATAGGGGTCTCCCTTGGTTGATCTGCCAGGTTGCCTTGGACCGCTTGATCTCAAGGCTGTTCTAATGGGGCATTGTCGCCCATCGTTTTTGCTTGCGCCAACCTTTTTTGCAAAGAAGGTCTGGCGGGATGAATTTTAACAGGCTATAATATCCGTTTTGAACGTTAAAGATACTTAGGGGCCCGTCATGTATCCGCAAGATTTCTTGCGGGCGTGAGCCGATCAATCCGGATGTAGCAAAAAGGAGAACTGCAGAATGCGACTGTCCTTTATTCTAGCGTCTCTGCTGGTCTTGTCGACCCCATGGGGTAATCTTCAGGCCGGGGAACTTTTTAAGAGTGGTCAGTTTACGGTGCGGAAGGTGGATAACACCTGCAAGCTGGAAATTCAACTCCATGAAAATGACCGCCAACCTGCGGCCATTCTCGCCCTCTTTCCCGCTGAGGACTACTACGGAGAGTTGTTTACCGAAAAGCCGCGCATTGGTTTAGCCAATGAAAAAGTTTCCATCAAGTTTGACAGTGACAAGGCCCGGGAAATTCCTTTTGTCCCCGATGCCGCAGCCAAGGACAATTATTGGCGTTGGCAGTACCTTGAGACCACCGAGGGTATTCTTGACAACGTAGCGCGAAAGGGCAAGATGAGCGTCGAATTTTCCAATGGCAAACAATCTTTCAGCTACACCGTCGTCCTCAAGGGAAGTGGCAAGGCGGTCAAGTCGGTCAGGTCGTGCAAATAGTCGCGGGGTGAGACGTTACGGGTTGTTTTGGTGATTCGGGCGTTGTTGACGTGCCCCGTAGCGGTCGCGGTATTGGAGTATGTCGCGTAGCCAGTTGCTGTATTTGGGATCTTCCTGGAGCAGTCGGATCAGGTCTTCTAGTCGGGCGATGGCGATGACGGGAATTCCGAAGGTTTCCTCTACCTGTTGGGTGGCACTGCGGTCGTCGTCCTTGCCGCGTTCCTGTCGGTCCAGTGCGATGACGACCCCCGCAAGTTCGGCTCCTGCCGTTTGAATCCAGTTGGCTGCGGCCTGGACCGATGTGCCGGCACTGATGACATCGTCCACGACCAATACGCGACCGGAAAAAGGGGCGCCGATAATGTGTCCACCTTCGCCGTGGTTTTTTGCCTCTTTCCGGTTAAAGGCCACGGGGTAGTCGAGATCATGGTGGCGCGACAGTGCGGCGGCGGTTACCGATGCCAGAGCGATACCTTTGTAGGCTGGACCGAACAACATAGTGAAATTCAAACTGGCCTCTTGAATGGCATCGGCGTAGAAGCGTCCGAGGTGTTCCAGTTTGCTGCCGCTGTTGAAGAGTCCGGCGTCGAAAAAGTAGGGGGTTTCCCGTCCGGCTTTGGTGGTGAAGCGTCCAAAGCGTAGGACGTTGCTTTTGAGGGCGAAGCGCAGAAATGAAAGGGATAGTGCGGATGGGCTGTTCATATGGTGACGGTCCGTGGTTTAGGGAGAAAAAAGTTTGACCACACCGGAGAAAAATTATTCGGCATGGGTTGTGGCTGGGCTTTTCCTTTTGACTGCCAATGGTTGGGCGCAGTATCTGCTTTGGTTTGGCGACCAGGGATTGGTTCGGTGGCGACAAACCAAACAGCAACTTCTGGTTGTCCGACAGGAAAACCATGTGGTAGAGGAGCGCATCGAGCGGTTGAAAGAAGAAATCTTCCTGATGGAAAAAGAGACGCTGGTTTTGGAAGAAGTTGCTCGACGTGATCTCGGACTGGTTTATCCTGACGATATTCTTTTTATCGACAAAAAGGAACCTCCGGTCAAAAAAATCGTAGAGTAGGCAAGCAAAATCAAGGCCAGGGTTAAGGTGTGGTTTGGTGAAAATTATTGCGGGGGTCCGGGGGGGATCATCCCCCCCGGCGGAGGTTTGGAGGCGGAGCCTCCAAGGTTCTTCTTTTGATTCTGATTTTGATTTTACTGCCCCCCAAGGGGGGTCTAGGGGCGCAGCCCCAGGGTTTTGATTTTGTTTCTTTGCCCGAAGGGCGTCATGTTCAAATCGGAGGGGCTTGGCGAGGGACCAGCTCGGATCGTGTTGACACTTTAGGGAACCTGCCCCCATGTATGAGGATGCACCAAGGCCACGGCTGTTTTTGATCGACGGACACGGATATATTTACCGGGCTTTTCATGCGGTGCGGAATCTGCAACGTCGTGATGGATTTCCCACCAATGCTGTGTTTGGCTTTCTCAAGATGGTGCAGAAGGTGGTGGATGAGCATCGGCCCGACTATTTGGCGGTGGCTTTTGATGCCAAAGGTCCCACCTTTCGTCATGGTTTGGCTGCCAATTACAAGGCCAACCGCAAAGCCATGCCCGATGATTTGGCGTGCCAGATCGACCCCATTTTTAGATTGACAGAGGCTTTCAACATACCTTCATTCCGTCTGCCCGGTTATGAAGCCGACGATGTTTTGGGTACGTTGGCACGCAAGGGGGAAAGGGAAGGTTTTGATGTGGTGATTGTCTCCGGGGATAAGGATCTCATGCAGTTGGTCTCGCCGCAGGTCAGCATTTTGGATACCGGCAAGGATCGGTGGATAGGCCCTATGGAGGTAGAGGAAATATGGGGGGTGGGGGTACCTCTATTGACCCAGGCCATGGCCATGATTGGTGATACTTCCGACAACATTGTCGGGATTCCCAAAATTGGAATCAAAACTGCCGCGCAATTGTTGCAGCAATTTGGCAGTCTGGATGCTGTTTTTGCCAGAGCGGATGAAATTGAACAAAAACAACGGCGGGAGAATATCAAGGCTTTCCAGGAACAGGCTCGTCTGGCCCTTAAGCTGGTGACCATCGATTGCCATGCGCCCCTGGAAGTTTCGTTGGAGGATTTACGCCGTCGGCCGGTGGATCGTGAAAAACTATTGGCGTTTTATACCGAGATGGAGTTTACCTCCCTGGCGAAGCCATTGGCGGCAGCGACCCCCGAGAGCGGCATGCACAAGGTGGAGGCGGAGGACCGGGCGGAAAAAAACACCGATTATCGTGTTATTACCACCATGGAAGAGTTTTATCTGTTGGCCGAGCAATTGGAAAAACTGGAAAAATTTTCGGTGGATACCGAGACCACTGGGACCGATCCGGTCCAGGCGCAGCTGGTGGGACTTTCTTTTTCCTGGGGCGATGGTCGGGCCTGGTATCTGCCGGTGGCACACACCCCGGAGGCGGCACCGCAAGGGCAGTTGGACCGGGAACAGGTGTTACTTCGTCTCAAGCCTATCTTGGAAAATCCCAAGGTCGTCAAAGTGGGGCAAAATATTAAATATGAATATGTCTTGTTGAAAAAATATGGGATCGGCCTGCAAGCACCTTTCAAGGATGCCATGGTCATTTCCCATTTGCTGCATGGTTCCAACCGGCGGCACAATCTGGATACTATTGCCCTGGAAGAACTGGGTCGTTCCACCATCACCTTCAAGGAGGTGGCCGGGACCGGAAAAAATCAGGTCACTTTTGATCAGGTACCTCTTGAAAAAGCGGGGCCTTATGCTTGTGAAGATGCGGAGGTGGCCTGGGAGGCGGCGGAAAAAATGGGGGCCGTTCTCAATGGCATGAAGGAATCCTTTAAACTTTACAACGATGTTGAAATGCCGTTGATCCCGGTTTTGGGGGATATGGAACAGCATGGGGTATTTATTGACCAGGGAGCTTTGCAAACCATCTCGGTTGATTTGGGGCGACGCTGCGAAGAATTGACCCGGGAAATTCATCAAATGGCAGGGGAAAATTTTAATGTGAATTCCACCCAGCAATTGGGGAACATTCTTTTCAACCAGATGGGGATCAAGGGTGGCAAAAAGACAAAGACCGGGTTTTCCACCGATGTGACGGTGTTGACCAAGCTGGCCGAGCAGGGTCATCCCATGGCGGCCAAGGTGCTTGAATATCGTTCATTGACCAAGCTGCAATCGACCTACACCGACAACCTGAGAAACTTGGTGCATCCGGAGACCGGGCGGCTCCACACCAGTTTTAATCAGGCCATCACCTTGACGGGGCGTTTGTCCTCTTCCGACCCCAACCTGCAAAACATACCCATTCGCACCACCGAAGGGCGAGCCATACGTCGTGCTTTTATTGCCCCACCCGGATGGTTGCTGGTTTCAGCCGACTATTCCCAGGTGGAACTGCGTTTGTTGGCCCATCTGGCCGATGTTGCTCGTCTCAAGGAGGCTTTTGCCGCCGATGAAGATATCCATACAGCCACTGCTCGGGAATTGTTCGCCAGCGATGGTGTCACCGTTGGCCCGGCCGAACGGCGTATGGCCAAAACCATCAACTTTGGTTTGATTTATGGGATGAGTTCCTATGGTTTGGCCAAACGTTTGGAAATATCCAATTTTCAGGCGGCTCGATACATGGAGGTTTATTTTAACCGTTATCAGGGTGTGCGGGAGTACATGGACCGGACTATTGCTTTGGCGCGTCGCGATGGTTATGTGTCCACACTGGGTGGGCGTCGTTGTCCCATACGGGAAATCAATCAGTCGAATCGCAATCTGCGGGAGCTGGCCGAGCGCACCGCCATCAATGCCCCCATTCAGGGTTCTGCCGCCGAATTGATCAAAAGGGCCATGATTCGTCTTCATCGCAGGCTGAACGATGAAGGATTGAAAAGTCGCATGATCCTTCAGGTCCATGATGAATTGGTTTTGGAAACTCCGGAAGGGGAACTGGAACAGGTCAAGGGGGTGGTTCGGGAGTCTATGGAGTCGGCTATTGCGTTGTCGGTACCGTTGAAGGTGGACATTGGTGCAGGCTCCAACTGGGATGAGGCCCACTGACGCCTTGGCGGTTTTTTTACTGTCTGAGGATCCGACCTTTCCGCCGGCCTCCATGGCGGAGGGCAATGGTTTGCTGGCGGTGGGTGGCGATCTTTCGTCGCAACGTTTGCTGGCGGCCTATTCGGGGGGGATTTTTCCATGGTTTTCCGAGGGGGATCCTTTGCTCTGGTGGAGTCCCGATCCGCGCTTGGTGTTGGAGCCGGGTTGGCTGCATGTCTCAGGCTCACTTAAAAAAACCATAAAACGTGGGATCTTCTCCATTACCTTTGACCAGGCTTTCGCCGATGTCATCAAAGCCTGTGCCTGTGCCGGCAGGCCTGAAGGCAGGGGTACGTGGATCACACGGGGGATGATGGATGCCTATATCCGGCTCCATGAATTGGGTCATGCCCATTCTGTCGAAGCCTGGATGAGCGTCGATGGACAATCCCGGTTGGCGGGTGGTTTGTATGGTGTGGCCATGGGGGGATGTTTTTTTGGTGAATCCATGTTCTATGATTTTCCCGATGCTTCCAAGGTGGCTTTTGTGACCTTGGTTAAACAATTGGAAGCTTGGGGTTTTTCCATTATCGATTGTCAAATGACCACGCAGCACTTGTTGCGTTTTGGTGCCCGTGAGATTTCCCGGGAAAAGTTTTTGCAAAGTTTAGAACAAAGTCTGCGAAATTCCGTTTTCCAGGGCCGCTGGTCGCACCATCCTTCCTGTCGGCTACAGGCTCGAATTTGAATGTATCGGAAAAACAAAGTTTGGCAAAAATTTTTGCGGGGGTCCGGGGGGTGTGTCCGAGAGGTTCCAATATTCAAATTGACTGAAAGGTGTCAATCC
>JACSDG010000007.1 GCA_015660855.1 Magnetococcales bacterium | reverse complement strand
AGGCTCCGCCTCCAAACCTCCGCTGGGGGGAGAACCTCCCCCCAGACCCCCGCAATAATTTCAACCTTTAAAAAAAAGGGGGGGGACTGAATGGTTACCTTTTCAACTGGCCCGCTTCTCATGAATTCATCCCCCCAGCACCTTTTTGACCAGGCCCTTGCCCATCATACCGCAGGACGATGGGACGAGGCGGGCAACCTGTATCGCCAAGTCGTGCAGCTCCATCCCCATCACCGCCTGGCCCTGGTCCACCTGGGGATCATTTATCAACAGAAAGGGGATATGGATGCGGCCATCGACCATTTCATGCGCGCTCTGCGTCTGGCGCAGGGACCGCTCCCGCAACCTTTGATCGCCACCGAACCCCAGCTGACATGGAATCTTATGGGAATCGCCTGTCATCAGCTTGGGCACTTGCCTGAGGCCCTGGTGTGTTATCAACAGGCCCTGGCCATTCAACCAAACTATCCTGCCGCCCTCTCTAATTATGGGTTTGCCCTCATGGCTCAGGGTAAACCCGTGGAGGCGACCGAGCCATTCAACAGGGCATTGGAACTTCAGCCCGATTTTCCCGAAGCCCACTCCAACCTGGGAACCGCCTGGCAGGAACAGGATCGATATCTGGAAGCGGAACATTGTTTTCGCACCGCCATTCGCCTCCAACCCACCTTTGCCCACGCCTGGTATAATCTGGGATTGGCACTGCAAGCCCAGGGCAATGACCAGGAAGCCTTGAAAGCTTTGCGCCAGGCGCACCAACTGGAGCCAGGCAATCCTGAAACCCACTTGGCCGAAAGTTTGATTCTTCTCCGCCTGGGAGAGTACGAGGCGGGTTGGATCCAGCATGAATGGCGCTGGAAAACCGCAGGATTTCATCACCATGGCCAGACAAAACCCCTGTGGGATAGGAGTCCCCTGGTAGGGCGCACTCTTTTGCTGCATTGCGAACAGGGGTTTGGCGACAGCATCCAGTTGATCCGTTACGCTCCCCTGGTAAAATCAAGGGGGGGAACCATCGTCGTCCAATGCCCACCGGCCCTTTATTCTTTGTTCAAGACGGTGGCAGGAGTGGATCACTTGGTGACCAACGAACACAGTCCACCCCCTTGTGATTTTCAAACCCCGCTCCTCAGTCTGCCCCGGATCATGGGGACCACTCTGGCCACCATTCCCAATTCGATACCTTATCTTGGCATCGACCCCCAGCAGGCATCCTTTTTTCACGACCTGGCCAAAACCATTCCCAACTTCAAGATTGGTTTGTCCTGGCGCGGCAATCCAAAACACAAAAACGACCGCAATCGTTCCATTCACCCCCGATCCTTGGCGCAATTGGCCGACCTGAAAGGCATAAGCCTCATCAGTCTGCAAAAAATAAAGTTTGCCGACGACCTTGAAGCATTTTCCGGATGGGAAAATTTTTATGATTGGGGAATTTGGCTCAACGATTTTTCTGCTACCGCCGCTGCCATTGCCGCGTTGGATCTGGTGATTGCGGTGGACAGTGCTGTCATCCATCTGGCGGGTGCCTTGGGACATCCCGCCTGGGTTCTTCTCCCTATGGTTGCCGACTGGCGTTGGGGTTTTGATGGGGAAAACAGTCCCTGGTATCCCTCGGTCCGCCAATTTCGCCAACCGCAACCCGGTGCCTGGGATCAAGTGATCGCCAGTGTTAAACAGCATTTGCATTCGACCCAACTTTGTGGGTGACGCGACAACCTATCTCCCCCGCTTGGGATCAGCCAGATGCAGAAAAAGAAAACCACCGATGCCGAGGAAAAACAATTCCGGTGCCCATGCGGCGACTATGGGAGGCAGGCGGTTTCCCATTCCCAGGGCGGTGGACAAATCCACGATGACGAACATGGCGAACCCCAAAAGCAATCCCAGAAAGATGGAGCGGGTCGTACCGCCCTGACGGGGTAAACGCATGGCGAAAGGAAACCCCAACAGGATGGCGGTCATGGTGGTCAGGGGATCGACCATTTTGCGAAAGAAGGTCATTTCATAACTGGTGATATCCACCCCTTCCTGCTTCAGCCGGGACATGAATTCCCAAAGTTGAAACAGCGACAAATACATAGGCTCGGGGCGCGACCGGTCCATTTGTAACGGTTCCAGGGTGACCGGCCATTCCTTGTGCAGGAAAGGCTCGGCATTGGCTTCCCGACCGAAATGATACAACGTCCCATTGCTGAGAAACCAGCGACCCTTTTGATGATAGGCTCTCTCGGCATCGATACGACTGACCAATCGGTTGTTATTGTCAAAGCGGAAGACGCTGACATCTTCAAGTTCGAGGCCCGAGGGATTGGCCTTGGCGGCATGGACGATTTGACGACCACTGCGCAACCAAAAGCTGCCCGACTGGGATCTGGAGGCTTGGAAACGACCCGTAATTTGGTTTTGCAAACTTTGCTCGGCTTGATTGCAACGCCAGACAACTTGTTCCTGGAGGACGATGTGCAGTCCGGCGATGATGATTCCCCCCATCAAAAAGGGGATCAATATACGGTGGAGGGAAACTCCGCTGGCGCGCATGACGGTAATTTCGCTTTGGCGACTCAGGGAGGCCAATACCATCATGGCGGCCAGAAGGGCGAAGGAGGGAAGGAGCATGGTCAGGAAGGCGGGCAGGCGACTGAGGATCAGCAGGCTGATGTCACCCCAGTTGAAATTGACCTTTTGCGAATAGCGACGCACACTTTCGATGCCATCGATGAGGAAGAACAATCCCATGAAAACGGCGGCCACTTGCAAAAAGCTTTGCAGGAAGAGTCGGAGAAGATATTGAAACAGAATCGGCATCGGGTCAGACTTCCTCCGGTGCAGTTTGCGTATGTAAAAATTTCTGCGGCAACGCCGAAATGAATTGGGAAAGCCAGACAATCATTTGGAACGATCCATCCCGAGCGGTATGAATGGTGAAATACAAGGTTATGAGTGCCATGACCAGGTTGGGAAGCCAGTAACCTGCTGCCGTGGGAAGAAGTCCGCGAAAGACAGCGGCTTCCCCGAAGGATAGCAGCATATAATGGAGCAGCAGTGCCAGAACGGCGACGACAAAGCCATAGACACGACCGGTTCGATGGGATTGTTGCAGCCCCAGGGAGACGGAAAACAACCCCAGAATGAACCCGGCAACCGGAAAGGCCAAGCGTCGGTGCAATTCGGCACTGGCCTTCATTGATGCCTCCGATGAATCGAAGGTGATGGAATCTAAAAGGTCGGCAAGATTCATTTCTTTGGGTCCGGTTTTGCGTTGTTCCTCCTTGAGGCCAAGGGAAATACCGAGATCCAGATTATAGCTGGCAAAACGAAGTTGCCGGTAGCGTCCGGCCGGAAGTTTTTCGTGGCGGCTGCCATCTTGCAGGAGGAGGATGGAATCTTCCGATCCCCGGATCAGGAGTTGCCCACTGCGGGCCGTCAGGGTTACGATTTCGTCGGTTTTGCGTTCATCGTGAATCAGCAGGCCGTAGAGAATATTGCCGTTTTCGGACCGTTCATGGATATAGATGGTCAAGCCGGCGATGGTTTGATTGAACGTTTGCGGTTTCAGTGCCAAAGTTGTCGATGAAAGCAAGGCGTTGCGCAGGTTGGCGAAACGGTTGAAACTGTCGGGAACCCAGGTCATGTTGAGAACGATGGCAAGGAGGGTGAAAAGGCTGACCAATGTTGCAATGGGAAAGAGTATCTGATAGAGACTCACTCCACTGGCTTTGAGGATGACGGTTTCACTATCCTGGGACAGACGGCCCAAGGCCAACAAAATGCCCATCAGCAGGGCCATGGGGGCGACCGACACCACAAAATTGGGTATAAGCCACAGGATCATGCTGCCCAGGACGCCGATGGCGACCCCCTTGTTGACCCAAAGGTCCACTAGGTTGAGCACCCGGGGCAACATGATTAAAAAGGTTAGCACGAAAAGCACCAGGACCGAGGAAACGGCGCATTCCATGAAGATGTATCTATAGAGCCTGATCATGGTGTCACAGCCTACCATCTTTTCCAACGGAATGCCTGGGGAAGCGACACGCCTTGGAAAAAAAGGATGAATAAAAATGAAGAAAGATCCTGCGATTGTGAAACTGTTCGCGGTTCCAACCGATCGTTGGCCAGGCGATGCCTTGGCCCTGGGGGTTTATGAAAATGGCAAACCTCAAAAAGCCTTGGCTCGGTTGGGCGAGGGTTGGGCGGAGGAGGTGGACCGCGTGTTGACTGCGGGTTGGCTGCGAGGCAAGGAAGGTGAATCGTTGTTGCTCTCTATGGCCGGGGGTGCGTCGGATCCTCGCGTTCTGTTGCTCGTGGGATTGGGCAAGGCCGACGCCATCACCCCTCTCACCCTAGAAAATGTGGGGGCGCGCTTGGTCAAGGCTGCCGCGACCCACGGCATGGCCAAACTGGGGTGTCTTATTTCTATGGACAGGCACAACGGCATTTCTCCGGGGCGATGCGTGGAACATTTGGCTGAGGGGGCCTGGGGGGGGAGCTATCGGTTTGATCGGTTCAAAACCAAGGGCAACGATAGTGAAAATGGTCACCAAAAAACCATCACCCTGGAATTGGCGGTCAAAGAGAAAAAAATGGAACGCATGGTCCAAAAACTGGAACGTTTGCACCATGTGTGCAATGGCCGGTTTTTGGCCCAGAATCTGGGCAACCTGCCGGGCAACCTGCTGACGCCGGAGATGTTGGCGGCTGAGGCGCGTAAAATGGCCGAAGATCTCCCCATCCAGGTGACGGTATGGAACGAAAAGGAATTAAAGAAAAACCGAATGAACGGCATCCTCGCTGTGGGTCAGGGGAGTTCCAATCCACCGCGCCTGATTGTGATGGAGTATCGGCAGGGTGGTGAAGGTCCATTGTTGGCTGTGGTAGGGAAAGCGGTCACCTTCGACTCAGGTGGTATTTCTCTCAAGCCTGGGGCCAAGATGGAGGAGATGAAATTTGACATGGCGGGCGGGGCGGCCGTTTTTGGTTTCATGCACGCCATCGCCTCTATGAAACTCAAGGTTAATTGCATCGGTTTGGTACCTGCCGCCGAAAATTTGCCCTCGGGCCACGCCCAACGTCCCGGTGATGTTATTGAAACCGCCAGTGGTCAATGGGTGGAAGTGATCAATACCGATGCGGAGGGGCGTTTGATTTTGGCCGATGCCCTCCACCATGCCCGATCTTTGGCTCCCGACATGATCATCGACCTGGCCACGTTGACGGGGGCGTGTGTCATTGCTTTGGGGCATGAAGCCAGTGCCGTCATGGGTTTCAATAAAAAAATGTTGCGAAAACTCGGGCGTGCCGGAAAGCGTGTGGGAGAAAAACTTTGGCCCCTGCCATTGTTTCCCGGCTACCAGGAATTGCTCAAATCGACGGTGGCCGATATGAAGAACGTCGGCGGTCGCGATGCCGGGGCCATCACGGGTGGTTGTTTTCTTTCCAGGTTTATCGACAAGAAAACTCCATGGGCGCACATCGACATTGCCGGGACCGCCTGGGATTTGAGTGGTAAAAAACCGAGCCAACCCAAAGGGGCTACCGGGGTTGGTGTTCGGTTGCTGTGCCGCTTTGCCGAAAAAGAGTTGCTTTAAGATGGCCAGACGGGAGTCGGGTTCTACCCTGGTCCGATTTTACCAGTTGCCTCCAGGACCTGTGGAAAGGGCATTGATGGGTCTTCTGGGCCGGATTTATGCGAAAAACCTGAAGGCCTGTCTTGTGGCTGCCAGTCCGGAGCAGGCGGCGCGATTGGATGAGTCCTTGTGGACTCAGAGTGTTGATTCCTTTCTGCCCCATGGTCCCTGTACTGGGCCGGATGTCGCCCTGCATCCGATCCTCATCTGTACCGAACCCAGGGATACCAATGGTGCTACCGTCCTGGTCCTGGCCCATGGCCGGTTTGTGGACACGTATGCCGATTTTGACATGGTCTTGGATTTTGTTATCGATCAGTCGCCTGAAGGATTGCAAATCAGTCGCGGGCGTTATCGGCGTTATCGCGATGCGGGTTGCCGTATGGAGTATTGGGTTCACGTCCGCGAGTCGGGTTGGCAACTCAAAGCTCAGGAGACAAAGGATCGGAGTCCCCAGTCTTTGCAAGCGTAGGTTTTGGAAAGACCAAGTGGATCGGACCGTTTTGGTTTTTGCGAGGTTCGGGACGTGTCGTTCAAAACGCTTCACGCTTCGTTGAAAAACACCTCGTCCAACGATTTGGCATCTACAAACCGAAAAGCCCATTCCTCCAGAGCGGGTGGTTCGGCTGCGGCGATCTTTTTTTCAGCCCAGTCGGGAAGGTCACCGAATCGACGCTGCAACAGGCGGGTCAGCATTTTGGCCCCGCCTTTTTTCTCGCCTTCTTTTTCGCCTTTTTTCTTGCCTTCTTTTTCGCCTTCTTTCGCGCCATCCCGATATTCCTGCACTAGGCGATGTTCAAATTTTGGCAGGGAAAAAAGCTTTTCTTCGGGTGTTGTGTTCACCAGAAAATCGAGCCATTCCCTGCCCAGTTGCGAGACATGTTCAGGCGTAACACCTTCCATTTCCGGACTGTTCAATGCACCTTTCATTTGCAATCTCCATAAACCGACAATAATCCGACCAAAGGTTCTTTCTCTCCAGCGGGATCAACTTAAAATCTTCCATTACAGTAACGGATTATTCAGGATTCTACCTGTCAAGTCCACTGGAATCTGTCTGATTTCGTTATCGGCTACTCTTAACAGGAAATACGTGCTACCCTTTCGGGAGTCGCATGTGTCAAAACTATGGAATTCCGCCGCCTTGACTCCCTCAGCGGATGCTCGTGGGCCTTTTTTCTGATTCCGTCTGGATCCATCTTCCTTGTCTAATGAGAAAAAATGACCAAGAATTTAAGATTTTTGTTTAATCCAACCTCTATTGCTGTTCTGGGTGCGTCTACACGTCCCGGTTCCATTGGCTCTCTGATCTGTCGCAACCTTCTCCAGGGAGGGTTTAGCGGTCCCATCATGCCGGTCAATCCCAAACATGAATCGGTTGGCGGCATCCTCGCCTATGCGACGGTAGAAAATTTACCCAAAGTTCCCGATCTGGCGATAATCTGTACTCCGCCGCCGACGGTACCGGATCTGATAAAAAAATTGATTCACAAGGGAACGCGGGCCGCTATCGTTATCACTGCCGGGATGCAAATGCATCATGATGCAAACGGTCGCAACCTGCGCGACGTGCTGTTGCAATTGGCTCGCGAGGGAGGAATGCGTTTGTTAGGCCCCAATTGTCTGGGATTGTTGGTGCCCGATATCGGTTTGAACGCCAGTTTTTCCCATATCAACGCCAATCCCGGTCATATTGCCTTTGTTTCGCAATCGGGGGCCATGTGTACCGCCGTGTTGGATTGGGCCAACAGCCAAAAAATTGGTTTTTCCCACTTTATCTCCCTGGGTGATGCCCTGGACCTGGATTTTGGCGATGTCATCGATTATCTGGGGATGGACGCAAAAACCCGGGCAATCCTCTTGTATATTGAATCCATCCACGAACGCCGAGGTTTCATGTCGGCCGCCAGAGCCGCAGCACGCAACAAACCAATTCTGGTCATTAAATCAGGCCGCGTCCCCGAAGGTGTTCAGGCGGCAGCATCCCATACCGGGGCCATGGCAGGATCCGACAAGGTGTTTGATACCGCCATCCGCCGGGCGGGAATGCTCAGAGTTTACGAAATTGACGAATTGTTTGCCGCTGTGGAAACTTTGGCCCGTGCTCGCCCCCTCAAGGGCAGCAGGTTGGGGATCGTTACCAACGGGGGGGGCATCGGTGTCATCGCAGTCGATAGCCTTATGGAAAAAGGGGGCGTCCTGGCACAATTGAAACCCCAGACCATACAGGCTCTGGATGCCGTATTGCCTCCTACTTGGTCCAAATCCAATCCGGTGGATATTATCGGTGATGCCTCTGGGGATCGTTATGGAAAAACGGTGGCGTTATTGGCCGCCAGCGACGATGTGGACGCCCTTTTGGTGATGCATGCCCCTACCGCCACCGCCGACAGTACCGAAGCGGCTTTGGCTACTATTGCCGCCGCCAAACAATTCAATACCAATATTCTTACCTGTTGGGTGGGGGGCCAGGGGGTGGCCGAGGCCAGGCTGGCGTTCCATCAGGCCAACATCCCTACCCACGAATCTCCAGAACGGGCGGTAACGGCGTTCCTGCACATGGTTCGTTATGCCAAAAACCAGGAAATGCTCATGGAAACGCCACCATCGGTCCTGGAAGATTTTCACCCCGCCACCGCCACTTCCCGTTTGATGATCGAAAACAACCTTGCCGCTGACAAGGAAATGATGAGCGAGGCGGAATCCAAGGCGGTGTTTTCGGCTTACGGCATTCCCACCGTGGAAACGCACATCGCCAAGACTCCGGAAGAGGCGAGTGCCATTTCCAAAGGGATGAGATTTCCCATCGCTCTCAAAATACTTTCCGAAGATATCCCGCACAAAAGCGACATGGGCGGAGTCGATTTATTTTTGGACTCACCCCAGGTGGTCAAATCGGCAGCCGATTCCATGTTGAAACGCATCACCGAGAAAATGCCCCATGCCAGACTCCAAGGGTTTTCGGTGCAGGAAATGGCCATTCGCCCCGGTGCCCATGAATTGTTGGTGGGGATGACAACCGACCCCATTTTTGGTCCGGTGATCGTATTCGGGCAAGGGGGGACTGCCGTGGAGGTTATCGACGACAGTGCCATCGCTTTGCCGCCATTGAACATGAATCTGGCGCGCGAATTGGTTTCACGTACCCGCATCCGCGACCGTAAACCGGTGAACATGGAAGCTTTGTGCACTGTGCTGCTCAAAGTGTCTCAGTTGATCGTGGATATCCCGGAAATTATCGAGATGGATATCAATCCGTTGTTTGCCGACGAGCATGGCGTTATCGCTGTCGATGGGCGGATTCGTATTTCCACATCCGGTCGTATGGTCGGTTCTGGGCAAAGGTTGGCCATACGTCCCTACCCCAAGGAGTTGGAAGAGACCTGGTATTTGGATGGCAACCGACCGGTACTGTTACGTCCCATTCGTCCCGAAGATGAACCACAACACCATGAATTTTTGTCCAGACTGTCTCCGGAAGACCTTTTTTCAAGGTTTCTTTCGGTTCGTAAAGCCCTTCCGCATCCGGAAATGGCCCGATTGACCCAGATTGATTACAATCGTGAAATGGCTTTTATTGCCTCGATCAAAGATTCCTTGACGGGTCAGAGGGAAACGTTGGGGGTTAACCGGATATTTCTCGATCTTGACAAGGATTCCTGTGAGTTTGCCATTGTGGTTCGTTCCGACATTAAAGGCCACGGATTGGGAGGCAAACTCATGCAAAAAACTATTGATTATTGCCACCTTCGTGGTGTCCGCATCATGGAAGGCTATGTGGATCCGGCCAACCATCGCATGATCGAATTCGTCAAAAGCTTTGGTTTTTCGATCCAGCATGGCCGGGACAACGATTTGATTGTTGCGCGCAAGGAAATTGATTGAGTTCAGAATTCCTGATCCCTTCCTGATAATGCTGTCTTTTTTGCCCATGAGACCGGAATTGACGATGGCACTAAAATTGATAGAATTGTTAATAAAATCAATGCACATCTGCTCCTCAGGGATCTGTCCCCAGTTTTTCAAGAACCTCCTGAACCGAAAGAGGGAAATCCTGGCCCAGGTCGAATACGACCTTCCCACCGCAATCCTCCAATTTCCGGTCGCGGGACCGAATAAGGTTTACCTCGCTGACGTCCAGGTCCACTTTTTTTGCCGCCGACTTTTTGCAAATGGTCCGCAGTTCCTCAAGGGCGGATTCGGATTCGATCGGTTGGCGGAAGTGTCCCAGAGAAACATGGAATCCTCCCTTGTGCCAGGGGTTTGGCTGCCAGTATTCGCTCCGCTTGAGGGTTCCTCGGAATGACGTTGGCCTCCACCTCTATAAGGGCGCGGGCAGCCTTGAGTCGGGCCGTTTCGGAATCGCCCCGTTCCACTTGCATGCGGGTTTCCATGATAGAGCCCTTAGCGATGACTCCCTGGGCCACCGCACTGGAACGGGGATCCTGAATGGCGTCGGCGATAGTTCTCGATTCCTTCCCCAATTTAATTGCCTGTTTCGGATCACCCAAAATGGTCGCATGCTTCCCTTTGGCACTGAGGGCCCGGCACATCCTCTCCCACAGGCCAAGGCGCTCGGATTGGGCGATCACCTAGTCATATTCAAATTCTAAATCATATGAGCATTAATTATCCATGGCCATGCCGTGATTGATCTCATGCGGCTCGGGTCGTTCTCCAGGATGAGGAGAGCCGACTCCAAGTGCTGCTCTAGGGCTTCGAGGCTTACAAACACCCTGTTGTGGAACCACTTTTCACGCAATTCGTCCCACACATGCTCCACTGGTCTGAGTTCAGGAGCGTAAGGTGGGAGAAACAGAACGCGCATATTGTCAGGTAAATCAATTGTTTGATTCTTATGCCATCCCGCCCCATCCATAACCATGACAATGCGATCTCTCGGATAGCGTCTGGACACCTCCTGAAGGAAGGTTTGGGTGCATTTGCCATTGACGTACGGCAGTATGAGGCTGTCAAACCCGCCGCTGTGCACCGACACCGCGCCATAGGCATAGGTATATTGGTGCGTCACCATGGCCTGGCATACGGGCCGGAACGGTTTTGGACACCAACAAGCCCGCGTATCGGAAATGCGCCCAAAGCGGGCTTCATCCATGAAGCCGTAGCGGACCATCTCCCTGCCACTCCTGATTGATGCCGGCTATGGTTTCCGGCAGTTATTTTTCCATTCTTCCTGAGCAGTGCTGTCGGATTGAGGATGGCGTTTATCCGGAGCAAGTTTGCGCCACCCATGACGGTGCAGCAGGTTGTACACAGAAGCCAGGGCAACTTTACGGCCAAGGTGTTCATCCAAGGCCAGCTTGATCTCTCCCACCACCAAGACGCCCCCAGACTTTGCTTGGTCAAAGAATGGCAGCAAGAATTCCGTCTCAGCTTCGCGGGTCATGTTCTCCCGCCGCCTGCCGCCACGCCCCTCACCACTCTGCTTCGGCGTGCCCCCCTCTCTGATGAAGCGTGTGCGCAATCGACATGCCCAGCCAACGGATACACCAAGTATTTGCGCCGTTTGGGGCTTCGACATGCCAAACTCAAGAGGTAGAACAACGGCCTGCGCCTGCCGCAATTCCCTCACTGTTTTAGCCTTGGGCAAACAGGCTTTCGCTTGCTCTAGCACCTCAATTCCGTTTGCAGTCCTCGCCATGTGCGCACCTTTCTGAGCGTGAGGGGATGATGCGCATATTATTGCATGTTTGATTTAGAATTGGAAATAGACTTCCTTGGCGTTGTGGAGGCCCCGGTCACCCTCTCCTTCGGCTGGGGGCAACCCCTGTTTTTTTTTCCGCCACATGTGTTCGTGCCCGATGTGGTGCAGGGCATAAGTTTTCAATAGGGGATCGTCGTGGAATTGTCCAAGCTGTTCGGCTTAACTGTAGCAGGCCATGGCTTTGCTTCGCCGTTTGATTTCATGGGGTTCCCGTTTGTTATCCTCGATCTGGAACCAACCCTGCCACAGATGGCAAAAGCCCTGATAGCACCAATCAGAGGTATTCTTGAGCAGGCTGAGGGCTTTTTCCAATTCATTCTCCATCTCTCCCAAGTCCTGCCACCGGTGAAAAATGAAAGCCAGATGGGCGTGGAGCCGGCCACGGATGGCCGGATCAATGCCGCTAAACCGGGAGAGGGCTTTTTGAGTGTACTTGCGCAGCTTGCGGGAAGGCGAGCAGAAAGGCGAGCAGAAAGGCGAACGGAAAGGCGAAGCCAAGATACTAAATCGCCAGTTGCAGTGCCGTTTTGGTGCTGTCCCTGACTGGGCTTGTGAAAAAATCGCCAAGGCCGAATCGCCCTCCCTGGAAAACTGGAGCCTGCGCATTTTTGATGCCCGATCATTGGACGACGTGTTTTTGGACAAGGAATGACGCCGGGGCCGGAGACACCACTGGCATTTTTTTCCCCGCTGGCGGATGCGTGTTCGGTGCTGCGGCACCCCTCCGCTCCGCTACGGGGCGACCGCCGCCCCGAACCCGCATCCGCTTGCCTGGCCTGCCTGGCTCACGACTGAACTCGGGCACAACGGAAGCCAAGGCTGACGAGGCGGAACGCCGGGGACCCGTGGTAACGGCAAGCCGCCCGCACGTACCAGGCAAGGAAGTTCCAGGAACCGCCACGCAACACACGCTGCCCCGACGGCCCCGACCAAGCTTGGCCATCAGTGGGGGCACCCTCGTAAGAATCATGCCAAACGTCAGCGCACCATTCCCAAACATTTCCCAGCATATCGTACAAACCCCAGCGATTCGGATTTTTTCGGCCCACCGGGTGCGTCCCTGCCCGATCATGGGGATACTGCTTTTCCGGCCATCCCGAACTGTCTTCTCCATTGTCCAGATCAAAATCTATCCCACTGTTTCCCCCATACCAGGCTATCGGATCCAAAGCCGGGGCATTATGTGCACCCAAAATTTTGATATTTCCGGTATAAAGGGCGGTATCGGCCCCGGCGCGGCAGGCGTATTCCCACTGGGCCTCGCTGGGAAGGCTCAATTCCAGACCCTCCTGAAGCTCGTTGATGCGTTTCACGAACTCTTCAACACGATTAAAATCCACCTGCTCTACTGGGCGATCCGGGGACTTGAACCGACTGGGATTCTCCCCCATCACCACCTGCCACAGGGCCTGGGTACATGGGGTATTGAACAACCAAAAACCCTGGTTCAGGATCACCTCGTGTTGCGGTCCTTCCCAGTCAAACCGTCCCGGCTCACCCTGGGGCGAGCCCATGGTGAACCAGCCTTGTGGGATCCAACGGAGGCGTTGGGTTACAGAATGGATGGTGATTTCCACAAAAATCCCAAAACGGTCATGCCCCCAACCGGAAGCCCAGAGGGGGGGATGACCGTTGATCAGGGGGTGCCAGGAAGGGTCGATGATCGAGGACATGCCCATGGTATTGACCTCACGAAAAAACCGGCGGTGAGCCTTGGCCAGGCCTCCGCCAGGCTACCAACACACCGCCGGTCGATAAAGTTTCGGCGATTGCGGGGACGACCCCGACAAACGCCATGGATGATGATCTGTTCAGGTTCGGAAATCCATCCGGTCGTGAGCTCGGGCACAACGAAAGCCAAGGTTGTCGTTGCGGTTCGCCTGGAACCTGTGGTTACGGCAAGCCGCCCGCACGTTCCTGGCATGGTTGTTCCAGGAACCGCCACGCATCACACGCTGCCCCGTCGGCCTTTCGATCATCCTCCATTGCCAACCAGGATTTCCCAAAGAACACTCTGGGAGTGTCATTAGGGTCACCCAAATTGATTATTGCAGAGAAAGGAATCCTGGGAAACCCCTGTCTCTCCGCTTGCCCACCTGACCCGACTCACGACGAAGCCCGGGTGCCCTTCCTCCGCGTCCGGTGCTAAATGTCACTCAGAAGGGGTGCAAGGGGGTGGCGGCGCAATTGTTCCCGACGCCAGGGGGCGGCATCGGCATGAAGGGTGGTCACCAAGACACTGGAGAACCCCTGTTGCAACTCAAGGAGATCCACTGTGCCCGTGCACCAAGCCTGTTCCCAGCGTTGGCGTAATTGTCCGTAACGCTTTTTGCCGCGACGGGAAAGCAACAGACGGTCGGGGAGGATGCGATAGCCGCAAAACGTAAAGCCATTCCTGCTGCGCCCGACATACACCGGATTTTTGATCACCAGTCCCAGAGATCCTTCGGCCAACAGACGTACCCGGGCCAATGCCTCCCGCACCTGGGCCAGACTGTCCCCCCACCAAACCAGATCGTCCATATACCGCACCAGCCCCCGCACACGACACCCCTCCAACAACAGCCGGTCCACGCCATTCAAATAATAATTGGCAAAATGCTGGGATGTCAGTGCCCCGATGGGCAATCCCTTTCCCGGATCGGTATGGTGTGCAGCAATGATACGGCCCATGAGTTGAAGCAAGCCCTGGTTTTTAAAGCGACGTTCCAGAAGATTTTGCAATACGCCATGATCAATGCTGGGGAAATAACCTTTGATGTCGATTTTGGCATACCATGGGTGACGTTGCAGGTGATGACGAACCCGATAAACCGCCGCCAGAGTGCCCTTGCCCACGCGGCAGGCAAAGGTGTCGTCAACCAGACTGCGATCCAGGACCGGTCCGGCGTGTGCCATCAGGGCGTGATGCAGGACACGTTCCCGAAAACATGGGGCATGAATGATCCGGGGCTTGGGATCGCGGATGCGGAAACTGCGCATGCGCCCCACCGCCACCGATCCATCCAGAATATCCCGGCGCAGCCCGGCAAGTTCGTCGAATAACTGTGCGCGAAAACGCTGCACCGGTACCTGATGCGCCTTCCCCTGCGCCGCCCTGCGGAATGCCGAGGCCAGATTATCCCAGTGGGCCACTTCCTCCAAGCCAACGCCGCTTCGCCTCATGGCTTGCTGGCACCTTCCCGGGTGGACGATACCAACAGTTCACGCAGCAATTTTAAAAAATCCTCCCCATATTTTTCCACGCGGGCATCACCAATGCCTGAAATCTCCAACAAGGCCGAAGGGGTCGTAACCCGGCGTTGCACCATTTCGGCCAATTGTTCGTTGGTGAACAAGGCGTAGGCGGGAACCCCCTCACTCTCGGAGCGTTCCTTGCGCAGGTCACGCAAACGGGCAAAAACCGCGAAATCCTGATCGTTCAATACTTCCTTGTAATCCACTTTGGGTCGTTTCCCCGGCATGGTAATAGGACTGCCGGCGGATGCTTCAAAGTGGACACAAAACGACCACGCACTGTTGGGACCATCCTGGACAAAGGAACGATCCATGGAAAGTACCCGGTGACCGGAAAGGAATTGGTTGAGCAATCCCGCCGCCGCATCGCCACCGTGAACGGGAACGGTAAAAAACCGGATCTGCATTCAATGCTCCAAAAAAAAATTCATGACTAAACCGCTCCCGGCTTGGGATGTGTAATTTCCGTCATCCTAAGCGAAAGCGGGGATCCAGAACTCGAAGCTACCGATGGTCTTGATCATCGTTTGGGCCAAGTCACCGCTTTCTGGATTCCCGCTTACGCGGGAATGACGGGTTCCTTTCATTCCAATCGATCACATCGTCATTCCCGCGCAAGCGGGAATCCAACCTGGGCCGATGTGTTCACGCAGCCAATGGCTGAAACGATGATCATGGCCCTACCGATCAACGCTCTGGATCCCCGCTTTCGCTTAGGATGACGTTTGAAAACTACGTATCCCAAGCTGGTTGAGGTTTAAACCCGCCGTTGCGGATGCGTGTCCGGTGCTGCGGCACCCCTCCGCTCCGCTACGGGGCGGCCGCCGCACCGGACCCGCATCCGCCTGCCTGACCTGCCTGGCTCACGACGACTGAACTCGGGCACAACGAAAGCCAAGGTTGTCGTAGCGGTTCGCCCGGGACCCGAGGTCACGGCAAGCCGCCCGCACGACCCTGGCATGGTCGTACCAGGAACCGCCACGCAACACACGCTGCCCCGTCGGCCCATCCCAGACCGAGCCATCCGCAGGAGCACCCTCGTAGGAATCATGCCACATGTCGGCACACCATTCCCATACATTTCCGTGCATTTCGTACAGCCCCCAGGGATTGGCCGGCAAACTGGCCACCGGGACCGTTTTATTTCGATATTCTCCCTTGACCCCACCCCGATAGGGATGATTGCCATCGTAATTGACCTGTTCGGGGGTAATATTTTCACCAAAGCTGAAAGGAGTCACCGTTCCCGCCCGGCAAGCGTATTCCCACTGGGCTTCGCTGGGCAAGATCAATTCCAGACCAGGATTATCCTTATTGATCTTTTCCAAAAATTTTTGCACATCCTCAAAATATACCTGATCCACAGGGTGGTTTGAAAACTTGAATCGACTGGGATTATCATCCATCACAGCTTGCCACAGTTCCTGGGTACAGGCGGTGTCAAACAGCCAGTAGCCGTCTTTGAAGGTGACTTCATGTCGGGGGCCTTCATCGGGGAACCGTTCCGGCTCGTTCTCCGGAGATCCCATCATGAACCGCCCCGGAGGTATCCAGCGTAACCGTTGTGTAACAGGCCGGGCGTTTTTCCCAGAGATGGCGATCTCTGCCCACAAACCATAGACATCCCGGCCCATGGCATCGGCCCATTTCGGTTGGGTCGTTTCATCCGATTTCGCCAAGAAAGAGGAAGAGCCATTTTCAACAATTTGTACCCGATCCTGGCGACTATGGATGACGGCCAACAGGCTGACACCCGCCTTGGACCCCGCTACAATACGGTCGCTCTTTTGATAAATGGCGATGGGAACCGGCTGGTCATGAAGCGGCGGCAAAAGTCTTAAATCAAAGTCCTGTGGAAAAAGAGAATCCTTCTCATCCCGGAAAGAGATTGCAAACATCCTGTCCTGGGCTTGTTTCAGTTCCCGATCACCATGGCAGTGGTAAGCCACAGACGCCCGACGATGCACCCTCTGATACCACTCTTGCCTTTCCCCTGCCTCTGCCACTTGTGCCGGCAACTCTTTGAAATGTTGCCGTGCCGCCAATAGATCATTTTCCCGGATGGATCGAGGAAGTTGTTCCTCAGGCATCTGCAACAATTCCTCGAACCATACTTTCGAGTCCAACCCCGCCCGCCAACGCCGCAGACACTCCACCACCTTTTCCTGAATATCTCGACTTTCCCTGGCAAAACCTTCACGCAAACGGTTGAGTTCACCGGGATCCAAGCACCCAGCCACCCGTGAACGCCCCAGCATGACGGGGTGCATCCATACATCAGCCTCGGTACCGGCGTCGGCATTTTCCCCCAGGAGAAGGCGGATTTCACGCAACAACCCCGGCTCGATACGAATCGCCGGAGACAAAAGGGCGAGCAATCTATCTGCCCGAGCCTCCAGCTCCTCTGCGCTAGGACGCACTCCCTCCCCGCCTCCCACCCAGGGGAGCATGGTCCAGGAGGGCAATTGCTCCGGCAACCAACGGGAAACGGGACAGGATGTCAACACCATAGGCCGGCATCCTCCATGAAGCAAATCCTTGCCCAAACCTTCCCAACGCACCACCAACTCATGGGCATTCGCCGCCAAACATCCCAGATCCCCCAAAACAACAACCAACGTCCCCGGATCCGGAATGCGATACTTCCGCCAAGGACGATGGCTGTCGGCAATGATAAGTTTTTCCATTTCCTCCAGACACAAGACATATTCAACCATCTGATGAGGAAACAGGGAAGCCAAGCGCAAAGCCACCCAATCCTGGTCATCCTGGACGGAGATCAAACGTTGGGATCGATCCAGTATGATTTGTATATTGCTCCCCCAACGCCGGCGGCTCCGACGGGGCAACCGATCCAAGGTTCGCCCCTGAACGATACGATGGACCACCCCATCCACATCCAAGGCCTTGCCTTCCCCCTGTTGGGTAAAACAAGAGCGCACGCGCGGAACCAAAGCATTCCAAAGATTAAGCCGCGTACCAGAGGGCAACGCATCGGGCCGTGTATCCCTGCCTTTTTCTTTATCGCTAAGTTGGGGGGCATCCCCCAAGGACAGAGGCTCGGAAAACTCACGTTTCTCCAAGCACAAAAAAGGGGTAGGTACCGCTTTCTCCGGGTAGGATGCCGGTAAAGATTGAACAGCCTCCCTCTTTTCCGCCAGCATCGGGGGAAAAATTAATGCAACATCATCAAGTTTTCGCTCTTCCTGGCCGAACTCCAACAACTTGGCTATAAACCCCAATCCCTCTGCGCCACCCGCTTTATAGGCAAGGCAAAGGTCGGCATAACCACAACCACCTTGGGGAAAAATTTTCTCTTCTTCCACGTTCATCATGGCAGAGGCTTTGTCAATTTTTTGTGCCCATATCAACATTTTTTTTCAAGGTATATTGCCCAACGATTTCCAACATTTCCATCTGTTTTTCATCGTCTGTTTCCAACCCCAACACTGCCCGCAGCAAATCAAGATATTCCGCTTGGCCAGGGAGAGGGGTTATCCGGGCACTAATGGCTCGATACCGGTTCTGGTACAGCAGTTTGGCCGCTTCCCGAAGCACTTCCTTACTGGCCCCGGAAAAATGAGCTTGCCCGCGTTGGAATAGAAACTCTTCCAATTCTTTTTCGCCCTTTGGCAAATCCAAACGTAACACCAGGCAACGCCGCAGAAAAGCATCAGGCAAAGCACGTTCTTCATTGGTGGTGATGATCACCAACGGCAACCTGCCCGATGCATAAACCGGTTTACCGCGCCCCATGGGCGTGAAAGCCCGGTTGCCCAATACCTCCAACAAACCATTGGGGACTTCCGCCTCGGCCTTGTCGATTTCATCCAACAGCAAAACACTGCCGTTGCTCCAGTCACAGCCATCGCGTTGAACAGGAATTTCTCCCCTGGCCAACTTGGCTTGTGCCACAGCATCTTCCCAATCAAACGCCCACCACAACGGGCCGGGCTGGATGAAACGAGACACGTCCAATTCCTGCCGAATTGTCTCTGGATCCTGCCGTATAGCACCCGCCAATTGGGCTTCGGCCAATCGACGCACCGCATCGAAAGTCCACATCAAATCACGAGATTCCGAGTGGGAATCAATGACATGCTGGACAAAAACCCGACCCATAAGCTTGGCAGCTGCCCGCGCCAACTGGCTTTTTCCAACTCCCGGTTCACCCCGCACCAGCAAAGGGCGACCGGCGGCCATGGCGGCATTGAGGGCGTTAATCTCGGCCACTCCCAGGAGATAAACGCAATCCGCCACTCCCCCATCGCTCCTTAGATCCACCTGGATCCAGGGGTCACCCGTTGCAGGCAAATCGATACGACTGAATGTGGTCATTTATCCCCCGTATTAAGAAATTTACCAATTATTTGAAACAGATCAACCTGTTTGGCATAGAGATCCGCATTTAAATCCAAAACAATCAGGGCTGGAAATTTGTTCCTTATTATGTTTAAAGTATGATTATACCTAATTATTTCATCCTTGCCTTGCGGCCTTTTTCCGCAAATGTAGTAAACTCGCTTACCCTCTTCCTCAAACAAAAATTTCAATCGTAAAGCTATTGCTTTGTCTACTTCCCCAGGGGGTAGATTCTGTGGATCGCTAGGCAATTTGACTCTTCTGAAAAGATCATTCCGAAGGTTTCCCTCCATATCGCCAGACCACCCATTTTCAAGCTGCACCTTGATATTGGACAGTTCATCCCCAAACTTCCCTCTGGGGAATGGTTCATCTTCCTTGCGAAGTTCAAACAAGACCTCCCGCCGATGTAAACCGGCAATGATAATTTCCGCAAACGTTAAAAATCCCGCCGGAAGAACCAAAACATCGCCGCCCGAACTCACTTTCTCGTCCCAACTGGCATCCAACCCCCTACAAGTGTCACTGTGGATGACGTAAAGCCAGGGGATCAACATTCGCCCCACCTTCTCGATCACCTTTCTACTTTCGGAATCTCTCTTCCATCTACATTCATCATGGGCCCCGCGCAAAACTTCCACGGCAGCTTCAAAATCCAGACTGACCAGCCGCACAACCAACTTTCCATATTCCGAACCAGACAGCATGGCAGTCGCTTCGCCAATTTCACATGCCAATTCAGCAACTCCATCATCGGTAAGTGCCGATTGGCGTGTCATTTTTTTAGCTTTGTTAATCTCGGTTTCCAACACCGACCTGGCCTTGGCCGATTCGGTCTTTTCCAGAACATCGGCAAGGGTTCCAATAAACTCCCTGAAAAGTCGCTTTGTGTCCCGTCTAAACGCCTCGGTCTCAATTGGAGACTCAGTCTCTGGCGATTTTTCCTCTCGGCCTTTATTCTGATTTAATTCTTTTCGGTCTTTTAAAGAATTTAGAATCTGTTTATAATTGCCTCTCCCACGATGATCAATAACACTTAAACGATCTAGAAAATCAGGAATTATTAAATCGTCTATCCTGATTGGAATAAATCGTTTTTGTTCGTTGTTCGGATCCCTGTGGATGACTGTTTCACGCTCTGCTATACACCATTTTGAATTAATGGAATTCTTAGACAAAACAAGTATAGCTACTAGAGAATCTTTTATACCTTTTTCAATTTCAGTAGAAATCCCAGCACCAGGATCAATCTTGTTTTTGTCAAACCAAACATTTATACCATCTTTTTTGAGCCGACTAACCAGTTTTTTAACTAAAACTATGTCTTCACTACTATAACTAATAAAAACATCGTGCGTATATTCTCCATGGTCACCAAGAGCGTCATATTCTTTACTCATAAGGCCCTGTCCCCGTCAAAGTCAAAAGAAAAACCTTGGAGTATCTGCCCCCAAACCCCCGTGATGGTGATCCATGACCCACTGATAGGATGTCGCCATTTCCTGCGCAATCTTTTTCCACGACAACTGCTCCTGAGCAATCTTTTTGCCGCACTCTCCCATCCGCCGGGCCAACTGCGGATCGGAAAGAATGGTTCGTATGGCCTGGGCAATGGCTTGATCATTCCCCCCGGTCACCAACCCTGCCCCCGACTTTTCCACAGTCTCCGCCAAACCCACTCCCGGCGTCACAATCACCGGACACCCCACAGCCATGGCTTCCGCAACGACATTGCCAAAATTTTCAGACATGGAAGGGAGTACCAATACCTGCGCGGATTCCAGCAATCTTTTTTTCTCCCTGCCATCCACGGATCCGGTAAACAAAACCCTGTCCCGGACGCCAAACTTGTCCACCCGCTGCTCTAGATATCGTGTATAGCCCCCATCATCATTCCCTGCCAAAATCAATCGAACCCCAGGCAAATGCGCAACGGCCTGGATCAAACAGTCAATCCCCTTTTTCCAATTGATCCGCCCAAGATACAAAACCACAGGGTAACCTTCCGGACCCAGCCACGATAAAACCCGCTGCCCGAGCAAATCGTCCCACGCCCCCTCCCCCGCCGGATCGCATCCTTCCCCCATCCTGTGATCACGCAAATGCCACGAATCCGGCGAATCCACACCGTTGGGGATCACAAAACACTGCGGCAAAGGTTTTGTAAATTCCAGAACATCTTCGTATTCCCGCCGACTTGTCAAATGCAAAGCCCCGGCCTGTTGCAGGGTGCGCCACTCCACCATATGCAACCAAAGATTTTTTCGCAACCAACCACGTTTCCTGATCAATTCCCTGACCAGCATGCCCCGGGGAGAAACCATGTAGGGAACGCCCATCCGAAAACCAATACGAGCCGCCGCATACCCGGTCCATAAAAACAGGGTATGGATATGCACCATGTCAAAGCCACCGACATGCGTCTCCAAAAATCGAACCATCTCGGAAGAGTGAAACAAGCGTCGAAACACAGACAGAGGAAAATAATGAACCTTTACACCATCCAGATCACAACGTACCCCGGTAGGAACCTGCAAACGCTCCGAACCATCCACATTCGTCGTGTACGCATGAACATCATGCCCCAACTCCACCAGGCTTCTGGCCAGACTGTGAACGGAACGCACCGGGCCACCATATCGCAAAGCCGGAAGGTACGCAGGGGTCACATGGAGTATTTTCATAGCCCTGCATGGACCACCGTTACAGACTCTCAGGCTGCAACACCGTGTCCGCGACACCATCCCCCCGACCCGGGCTGCGCAACGCCCCCAGCACCTCGGCGGCAGCGGCTTGTTCCGCCAGGCGTTTCGACCGTCCCGACCCCAACCCGGACTCGCCGCCATTCACCTGACATTCCACCTTGAAAAGGCGATCATGCGGTGCACCACTCACCGAAATCACCCGGTATCGCGGAAGTGGAAAACCACTGGCTTGAAGTTTTTCCTGGAGCATCGTTTTATAATCTTTGTCCCAACGATCTTCCTCCAGCTTGCACATGCGGGAACCCAACACACCTTCTGCCACCTTGAGTACCGCTTCATAACCACCATCCAGATAAATGGCCCCAAAAACGGCTTCAACGCTATTCCCAAGGATGGACAGCTTTTTGCGGCCACCACTCGAATCCTCACCCTTCCCCATTTCCAGAAGTTCCCCCAGCAACAACTCCTCCCCAACACCACCCAGAATTCGCGTATTGACCAGCGTGGACCTCCAAGTGGACAACAAACCCTCCGAGGCCCTGGGAAAACGATCATAAAGCAACGCCGAAACCGCAAGGTCGAGTACCGCATCTCCCAAAAATTCCAGACGCTCGTTGTGCCCCTCACCCCCCACGCCACCCGCCACGGTGTCGGATGGCTTCGGAGCGGATCGATGCGTCAAGGCCAACTGAAGCAGGGACCGGTCGGAAAAACCATACCCCAGCCTGGTCTCAAGAGTCTGGAGTCTGTCCACGGAGGTCAAATGAGCGTCTTCCAAGGGTTCACTGGCCCACTTCATACTGCAAAACCATTTCCTCGTGACCTTCCAAAGCCAAAGTACGGCCACCAATCTCGATCGTCAGGGGGATGTGTTGGGTTACCTTCACATGGTACCCCTCCTTGGCCTCCCACAACTGAAAAGTTTCCTCATCGGTTACAATGCGGGAGCGGTTCAATTCAAACTTGACCCGACGCATAACCTCCGCTTCGGGAAGATTGGCGTAATCCAAAACCACCCTGTCGGCAAGATCTCTCATGAGATAATAATCGTACAGACTCGGGCCAGCCTTGCCCATGAAAGTCAAAAGCAAACCAATGACCCCACCAATCAACAAAAATCTGGACACGAACACCCTCCATCATCTGAACGGCACCAGAGCGAAAAAAATTATTTAACCAAACTTCCAAGTCGCTCCCAGCGCAACCTGCCATTCTGACCGTCCCAAGACCAAAATATGGCCAGTGCCCGACCTACGAGACGGTGCGCCGGCACAAACCCCCAAAAACGACTGTCATTGCTGTTATCGCGATTGTCCCCCATGACAAAATAATGATCGGCAGGGACAACCTCGTCGGTAATCTGGTCGGAAAAAGAAAAGGGCCGGACTAAAACCGAGTGCGAAGAATCATCCAGTTGTTCAATGAACTCTGACGAACCCACCTCCGTACCGCGTTCATTGCGGTAGGTGTAGTCGCCCACATTCTCGTATTTGACCGGCTTGTCGTTGACATAGAGGCGTTTGTCCTGATAAATGACCCGATCCCCTGGCAGGCCGACGATGCGTTTGATGTAATCCTTACTGGGATCCCGGGGATACTCAAAAACGACAATGTCTCCCCGCTTAGGCCCCTCGCCCATGAACAACCGATCCTTGGTGAAAGGGATGCGATGACCATAGGTCAGCTTGCTGACAAACAGATAGTCCCCTACCAGCAACGTAGGGATCATGGATCCGGAAGGTATTTTAAAGGGTTCCACAACAAACGTGCGCACCAGCAGGGCAATCCCCACCGCCAGGACGATGGCCTCGTAATATTCAACAACGACGGATTCCTTTTGCAGAAACCATCGCCCCCGCCAAAAAAACAACACGCCAACAACCAGAAGCATCACCGCAACCACGGGGCCCCAGGGAATCGAAACCCCACCCTCAATCGATTCGCCCACGGTGCTGTAACTGCCCAGCATGTAAACGCCGCTGACGATAAACATCGCCCCGTGCCACCAATGTTTGGCCGCTGGTTTGGCTTTCCCCTCCCTGTTGGATTCCACGTCAGATCACCTATTCCACTTTGAGTACGGCCAGGAAAGCTTCCTGTGGGATCTCCACTTTGCCCACCTGCTTCATCCGTTTCTTTCCGGCCTTTTGTTTTTCCAAAAGCTTCCTTTTCCGCGTCACGTCGCCACCATAACACTTCGCCGTGACATTCTTTCTTAACGCTTTTACCGTCTCCCTGGCAATGATTTTGGCTCCAATGGCGGCCTGAATGGAAACCTCAAACATTTGTCGATGAATAATTTCCTTCATTTTGTGCGCCAGATCACGACCTTTTGCCTGGGATTTGTCGCGATGGACAATGCTGGACAGGGCATCCACCGGGTCACCATTGATCAAAACGTCCAATTTTACCAGATTTCCCGGTCGATATTCGAGCCATTCATAATCCATGGAGGCATAACCCCGGGTAATGGATTTAAGGCGGTCGTGAAAATCCATCACAATTTCGCTGAGGGGCATTTCAAACTGGATCAAGGCTCGGGTATCGGAAACATAAACAATGTCGCGTTGAACGCCACGACGATCATTACACAACTGCATCACCGGACCCATATACTCCGTGGGTGCCATGATGGAAGCCTTGATGAATGGTTCTTCGATGATGTTCCAATGGTTGGTTGGCGGCAGGTTGGCCGGATTGTCCACTTCCAGCGTGCCACCATTGGTCAGGACCACCCGATAGACCACGCTGGGAGCCGTCGTTACCAGTTCAAGGTCAAATTCCCGCTCCAGGCGTTCCTGGACAATTTCCATGTGCAGCATGCCCAAAAATCCGCACCGAAAACCAAATCCCAGTGCCGGCGACGATTCCGCTTCGTAGATGATGGCCGAATCGTTGAGGGAAAGTTTTTCCAGGGCATCCTTGAGGGATTCAAAATCGGCAGAGTCCACCGGATAGAGTCCGGCAAAGACCATGGGTTTGACCGCCTTGAAACCCGGCAAACGTTCACTTGCGGGACGAGCGGCGTCGGTAATGGTATCACCCACACGGGCTTGGGACAGCTCCTTGATGCCCGCAATCACCAGGCCAACCTCTCCAGCCCTCAGGGTTTCCACATCAACGACCCGTGGCGTCACGACGCAAAGGCGGTCGAGGGCGTACTCCAGGCCAGAACTCATCAGACGAATTTTGCGAGTGCGCGACTCAATGCGTTTTTGCGTGGACATCCCTCCCTGGTAAACACGTACCAAGGCGACAACCCCCAGATAATTGTCGTACCATGAATCGACAATCAACGCCTGCAACGGGGCCTCCCGATCCCCTTGGGGCGGGGGCATCCGCTTGACAATGGCCTCAAGAATATCGTCAATGCCAATACCCGATTTGGCCGAGCATTCGATGGCTTCGGAAGCGTCCAGACCGATCACATCCTCAATCTGCGCCCGTACCCGCGAAGGGTCGGCCGATGGCAGATCGATTTTGTTGATCACCGGGACAATTTCCAGATTGTTTTCCATGGCCAGATAAACATTGGCCAGGGTTTGTGCTTCGACGCCCTGGGCGGCATCGACAACCAGCAGGGCACCCTCGCAGGCAGCCAGCGAGCGGGAAACCTCGTAGGAAAAGTCCACATGCCCAGGGGTGTCGATCAGATTGAGGACGTAGGTATGTCCATCACGCGCGGTATAGCTCAGGCGGGCCGATTGGGCTTTGATGGTGATGCCACGCTCCCGTTCCAGGTCCATGCTGTCAAGCACCTGGTTGGACATGTCACGCAGTTCCATGGCCCCGGTACGTTCAATCAGCCGGTCGGCGAGGGTACTCTTCCCATGGTCAATATGGGCGATGATTGAGAAATTTCGTATACGATCCAATGTCATGCACGCGAAAGGTCAAGGGCTTTGGACCTTGCCGAAAAGCTTGCCTGCAAGCCAGACAAACGGAGCAAAGATCCAGGATCCCTACTTATAGTCCCCTCGCTCACTTTTAGCCAGTTCCACCGTTGCCAAAACCGCCGTCCGATGCAATAAATCCCGTTCCAGACCAACTGTTGGGGAATCGGACAGGGTTCGCAGGGCCATATCCCGGGTTTTCCGCAGGTGCGAACGCAATTGGATATTTTCCGTGGTATTGCTTTTCGCCGATGCTTCCATATCTCGTCCCAGAGCCGCCAAAGAATCAAGAAGTTCGCCGGTCTGCAACAATTGTTCCCGGCGTTGATGCGATGTCGGCTCCCGGTCACCCACCGGGGCAACCTGTCCTGCGGCTGCAACAGCCTCGGGTGCTTCCATTTCCTGGGTACCGGCAACATCCGCCAGATGCCGGGCAAAAATTTCCCCCGCGACACCATCGACACTTCGATTCCTGACAGACGAGACCGGGCCTGAGGCAGGCGTACTCGCCTTTCCTACACGGCGGATGCTCATGTTGGGCTCCTTTTTGGAGTTGAATAAGTTCCACGGCGTCTGATCTTCAGACCTGAACGACCCTCCTAATGCTTTTCAAGGGGCGTGCCAAAACAATAGACCCATGGCCCTATACACCTTTGCGCGGGGTATTCTCACGCCGCACCAGTTTGTTCAAGGCGTTGATGAAAGCCCTTGCCGAGGCGACGATGACATCGTTGTCCGCCCCCTGTCCCTGGACCAGACGCCCCCCCTGTTCAAGACGCACCGTAACCACGGCCTGGGCATCCATCCCCCCCGTAACGGCACTGACCTGGTACAGGTTCAGACGCGCCGCCCCGGCTTCGGGTATAAGCTTATGGATGGCCTGAAACACAGCATCGATGGGGCCTACACCCGAACCCGTGGCATGAAGGATCTTCCCATCCCCCACATGAATCGTTACCGCCGCCACGGGTGTATCCTGGGTTCCGGAGGCGACGTGCAGCCTTCCCAGGTGATAATAATCATCCTCACGTATCACCTCATCATCCACCAGGGCCTGAATATCCGCATCGAGCAACTCCTGCTTCATGTCGGCCAAACCCTTGAAGCGGCGAAATGCCCGATCCAGTTGCTCATCTTCCAGTTCGTACCCCAATTCCCGCAAACGTTCCTTGAAGGCATGTCGTCCCGAATGCTTGCCCAATACCATGCGATTGGTCGCCAGCCCCACCGATTCGGGGGTCATGATTTCATAGGTCGTCACTTCCTTCAGGACGCCATCCTGGTGGATTCCCGATTCATGGGCAAAAGCGTTGGCCCCGACGATGGCCTTGTTGGGCTGCACGGGAAAACCGGTGATGGTTGAAACCAACCTGGAAGTCCGGATGATTTCCGTAGTTTCCACGCGGGTTTCCAGGTTTTGAAACGGTAAATAGTCGCGCCGGGTTCGCAAGGCCATCACCACCTCTTCCAGAGAGGCGTTGCCCGCCCGTTCACCAAGGCCATTGATGGTGCATTCGACCTGTCGGGCACCGTTGGCTACCGCAGCCAAAGAATTGGCGACGGCCAGTCCAAGATCGTTGTGGCAGTGTACCGAAATTACAGCTTTATGAATATTATCAACGTGTTGTACAAGATAGGCGATCCGCGCGCCAAATTCCTCCGGCATGGTATAACCCACAGTATCGGGAATATTGACCGTCTTGGCTCCGGCATCGATCACTGCGGTGACAATGCGACAGAGAAAATCCAATTCCGTGCGACCGGCATCTTCGGCGGACCATTCAACGTTGGACGTATAACGAACGGCGCGACGCACCGCCGCCACTGCGGCCTCCACCACCTGATCCTGGGTCATCCCCAGTTTGTGTTGGCGATGGATGGGACTGGTGGCGATAAAGGTGTGGATACGCGGATTTTCCGCCCCCGACAAGGCTTCCCAGGCCCGGTCAATATCCGCAAAACGGGCGCGGGCCAGTCCTGCGATACAACATTCCCGCACCTGTTGCGCCACTTCCCGGACCGACTCAAAATCACCCACGGAAGCAATGGGAAAACCCGCTTCGATCACATCCACACGCAACCGTTCCAACTGCCGGGCTATTCGCAGTTTTTCCTCAATGTTCATCGATGCGCCCGGAGATTGTTCCCCATCGCGCAATGTGGTATCGAATACAAGAACACGCTCGGCCATCATCATTCCATTCACGTTGAAGGATTGCCGCAAAGATTCCCCTGGAAGAGAAATCCAAAAAACCTGCCTGCAACATTCGTTAAAGTTCACACCCCGTCGAGATTTCCAGGACAGCCTGACCCGACTCGACAACTCTTAAAGCAAGTTTGCCACATTCCCGGGTTCAGCAAAAGGCGTTTTTATTTGCAATCCATTCCGTTTTTCACCCAGGATCATCACCATGTCGCACCCAATCCAGAGATTGATTCAATAAATAAAACCGCAAAATGCCTGCAAACTTGACCTTGCCCTGGCCAGCGTTCTATCATCACCGCCGACGCAAGCGTTGTGTGTGGCGTCATCTTCGTGGGCCGGAAACAACGAACTACCCCCCTCCTCCGCCAACCCGATCCCTTCACAGGATGCCTGATGGAGAGCCATCGGTCACACAAGGAACCCAGCCAGGAACAAAAATGGCACCCGGTAGAAATATGGATGGTCGCCGTGTTTTTGTCGGGCATCATGGAAGGGGCCTTGCGTAAATGGGTACTGCCCCACAGCATTCCCGAACTTGGATACGTCGCCTATCTCTCCAAAGACATCGTTTTTGGAACCTTGGGAATTCTTATCTCAGCCCGATTCACCACTCCCCTGTTGGAAAACTATTCCAGATACCTGCAATTATTGCTGCTACTGTTTGTCACCGGTGCCGCCGGAAGCATGATCCAACAATTGAACATCGTTGGTGCCTTGCTGAACTTTCGTTCCATGTTTTTTCTGCCCTTGTTCGCCTATTTTGCCGCCAGACTCCTGCTCACCAGGCAAATCATTCCCATTGTCCGGGGAGTGGCCCTGCTGACATTCATCCCGGCAGGTTTGAGTATCATCCAATTTTTATTGCCCAATACCCATCCCATCAACACCTATGTTGACCCCAGCATGGAAGTCATCGTTTTTGACGGCATCGTCAGGGCCACCGGTACCTTCGCTTTTATTTCCGGCATGTCTTCCATGACAATTCTCGCGGTTTGGGCCGGCATGTTTCTCCAAACCGCCTCCCATACCATGGGGGATGTGTTTCTGGGACGCGCCGCCGTGCTGGCTGGATTGGTCTGTGGCTCCACTTCCATGACCCGTGCCGGCCTCTTCATATCCGTTGCCATCATCATCGGAGTCTTTTTGTTGAGCGGGATGAAACGAGTCTTCCTCGTCCCTGTCGTCCTTCTGATGGCCCTGGGGACCATCGCCATGCCACAAGGAGCGGAAGACAATGTGGTCAACCCCTATGTCACCCTGGTATCGACAGTCATGGAACGTCATGCCAAGTCCGACAGCGTCATGGATCGTTTCGACAGTATGAACCAATACCTGATACAATCCATCTTCGAAGAGCCTATGGGCAACGGTTTTGGCGTCGGTCAGGTGGGAGGGGCTTATTTTGCAACCGGCGAACGAAAATTTTTACGTTATGAACAAGAGTTGCCGCGCATGGTCTCCGAAATCGGGATTGTCGGTACCCTCGGCGTCCTCATGCTGCGAATCTGGATCATCTGGACCCTGATGCAAGCCTGTTGGCGTCTTCCCGTCGGGACCGGCCAGTCTGGGCTTCTGGTCTGTACCCTGTCCATCCTTGCGTTTTTCATGCAGAATACCGCCTTTGACCATGTGGCCTCCGGTTTTGTCTGGCCCATGCTCGCAATATCCTTGGCCTGGGCCGAACAGCAGTCCTACCTGGCGAAACAAATCCATCAATGACCCTCACTGGGGAGAATTGACCATCATCGGCAACAAAGTATTGCGTATCGGTCCGGCCTTGACTGAAGGAATTCGTCAACAATCCATCGCCCTGGCGGCAACGGGACAACTTGAACGCCTGGTGACCTCGTGGTGCTTCACAGAAAAAACACACTCTGTCATCCGCGCCCTGCCCGTTGGACGTTCGGTGACCAAACGACGCCCATCACCCGTCGATTCTCGGCTGTTGATACGGGTTCCCATAGCGGATGTCTACCACTCCGTGACCCATTGGCTGGGAGGGGGAAGCGTCGATGCCTCCGACCGTTTTCACGCCGCAGTCGATCGTGCCGCAAGCTGCTGGGTCAAACCACCCGTAAACATGGTTCTGGGCCGCGAGGATGCCTGCCTCTCCTCCTTCCAAAAGGCCCGTGAGCTTGGCATAACCCGTCTCTACGACCTGCCTACCGCCTATTTCCGCACTGTGCAAAAACTTCTCGATCAAGAATTGGCACAATTCCCCGACGTAGACCCGGTGACCACCGACCCCAGGGAATATGCCTCGGACCGGGCAGAGAGAAAAGAGAATGAGCTGGCCTTGGCCGACCAGATTCTCTGCCCTTCCAGCTTTGTCCGGCAATCGTTGTTAGACGCCGGGGTGGATGCCAGCAAAATTCATTGCATTCCGCACGCCGCCATCCAGGAGTGGCTGGATATTCCCGTACCGGAACACAGACCTCCAATCTTTCTTTTTGTCGGACAGATCAGCTTGCGCAAAGGTGCCCATCGCCTTTTACAAGTATGGAAAAAAATCAAGGCTTACCGTACCCATCGATTGCGCCTCATTGGTCCCATGCGGTTAACGGACACCTTCTTGAGGGATTATGCCGGCCTCTACGAGCATGTTCCCAGCCTGCCAAGACATGCCCTGCCCAAAGAATATGCACAGGCCAGGGCATTGGTCCTGAACTCAAGTTCCGAAGGGCTGGCCATGGTCATTCTTGAGGCCATCAGTTGCGGCACACCCGTATTGGCCAGCCGCAATACGGGCGGCGAAGATATTCTGTCCGATGGCATCGAAGGGCGTTTTTTCGATTTTGGTGATGATGACGCCCTTATGGCGGCTTTGGATTGGGGGTTGAGCCATCCCCAGGAATTGGCGGAAATGGGGCGGCGAGCCAGGTTGCGAGCCGCCCTGTGGACCTGGAGAGAATACCGAAATCACTTTATGCAGTGGATTGCGCAACAAGGCCACCATGCACATCAACGCATGCGAGCGACTCCGACCATAAGGCCGTAGCGACGATCAACGGGTGTCACCGTGCCTGGGGAACGACATGCGTCGGGATCGAGGCGGCAGGCAATCGCATCTCCTGGGTGGGAGGAGAGGGATACCCGGTTGGTTGCGGATTCGGTTGGTTCATTTTTAGCATGGCGAACATCGTGCCAAGAATCAATGCGGTCTGTGCCGCAAACATGCCCGCCGTCCATTTGATGGTGTCTACCTTGGAGGTTTCGATCTTGGCGTCCATCCTGGCCAAAGTTTCAGCCTTGGAGGTTTCAATCTTGGCATCAAGTTCTCTGAAGCGAGTTTCGGCTTTGACATCAATCTCCTTGATATCCCGCTTGAGTTCAGCCCTGGTGGTTTCAATCTTGGCATCGATCTCCTTGATGTCTCGCCTAAGACTGGCTTCCACGTCGGCCAGGTCCCGCCTGAGACTGGCTTCCACAGCGGTCAAGTCCCGCTTGAGCGTAAACATGTCCTGTTTGGTTGCAAGACGATCTTCCACCAAAGCGACAAGAGCCTCAGCCTGAATTCCTGCCTGGAGTTCGTCTACTCCCGCATCACGGAGTTTTTTGACGTAGGCGTAGGTATCAAAGGCGATTGTCGCGCTCATAATGCTTCCCTCCCAGGGCGAATACCTCCGTTATTTACGTGCCGCTCAAGCACTCGGCATTTTACACCACATCCACCCGCACTCTCCAAGGAATAACCATTCAGTCCCCCCCTTTTTTCCAAGGTTGAAACTGTTGCAAGGGTCAAGGGGAGGGGATCATCCCCCCCTTGACCCATATCGTTATACACAAATATGGACGAACGCCGAGCAGATTTCTCTGGAGAAACACCCCCGGCCTGGATAGACTGCGAGAAAGAAGATTTTTTTGCCATCTCCTACCCTTCCAGGTTCCCGGTTGCATACCTGCCATCACACCCTCCACAGCCGGTCGCAAACACCCCGGCCCCTGTTTTACGGTTTCCTGGTCTTGCTGGTCTGGATGCCCCTCCCCCTGGGGGGGAACAGGCCATGGGCCTGGGCGACAATGGAACTTATGACCTTCGCCCTGACAGCCATCTGGCTGTGGCTTTTTGCCCTGGGAAGAGTGAAAATTTCTTGCGCGTGCATCAAAGCTTGGCCCCTGATCGGAATCTGGTCCTTGTGGCTCCTCTACTCTCTGGGCCATTGTATCCCCCTGCCTCCCGCCGTTGTTACCCTGCTTTCCCCCCATACGGCTGCCATCCATCTGCATACCGGCATCGTCGCCCCATCCCAATGGATCCCCCTTAGCCTTGACCCCTACGCCTCCAAAGTGGAATGGATGAAAAGTCTCACCTACATTTTAATCTTCATCCTTTGCCTGTTGCTGGTGGAAAGCCGCAAACGTCTCGACATTCTGGTCTGGGTCATGGTCTGTTCCGCCACATTCCAAGCCGTCATCGGGGCCATCCTGCTCTTTTCCAGAATGGACCATACCTTCTACATCCATAACCCCAATGCCCTGGGTTGGGCCTCGGGAAGCTTCATCAACCGAAACCATTATGCCAATTTTCTCGTCATGAATCTGTCTCTCGGCATCGGCCTGTTCATCTCCCGATTGGACTTCTCTCAAGAATCCCATTCCAGACAAGGGCGATGGTTATCGATAATCGGTGTCCTGTTAAGCTTCAAAGCACCCCTGCGTATTTTTCTGGTGATCATGGTCATCGGTCTCATCCTCAGCCATTCGCGCATGGGCAATACCTCTTTCCTCGCCAGTCTGACCTTGGCTGGCGGAATCTCTCTGCTTTCTTTCCGCCATGCGGGCCAAAACAACCGCCCTTTGATCCTGTTTTTATCAAGTATCCTGATTATGGATGTCCTTCTTTTGGGCAGTTGGTTTGGCGTGGACAAGGTGGTTGATCGACTGCGAACAACAGACCTCGCCACCGAAGGACGCATCCACACGGGCAAACATACCCTGAAAATGATCGAAGATTTCCCCCTTACCGGTATCGGCCCGGGAGCCTTTCGTTCTCTGCACCCCCGCTACAAAACCACCGACACCGCCGGAGGCGACTTTATTTATGAACATGCCGACAACGATTACCTTGAGATTGTAGCCGAAGTCGGTCTCATTGGGTTCATCCTGTTGGGATCTCCCGTCCTTCTTACCCTGCGCAGTGCCTTAAAAACGCAAAACAATTCCAGCGACCCTCTGCGACGCGGGTTGGCCTTTGCCTGTCTGATGGGAATCTCCGCCATGATGATCCATACCGCCACCGATTACAACCTGCACATTCCAGCCAATGCCGCCACTTTCATGGTCCTTCTGGCCATCGCCTGGATTATCCATCCCGCCAACCCTGCGGACCACGAGCAAAATGTCCGTTAAATTTTAACCCATCCTTTTTTTAACAACCATTGAATTAACGTAAAAGTTGGAATGACCACCCCCCGTCGAAGTGCCGTCGTCAACGGTCCATCGACCGGACTTGATTCCCTGTTCCAGGCAATAACCTGATGGATATATTGCCCCATCTGCATACGCAAAGCATCGGATCGACTCCCCGTTATCTTTCGATAATGCAATGAATAATCCATGATAACACCAAATATCTCACCGATATGCCAAACCCTGACACTGCGTAACATGATCTTGAATAAACCCCACAGAAAAACAACCAACGCATAATCTTCCAGATCCACGGGTTTGCAGACAGGATCGATCACGACCAGCTCACGCCCGTTTTCATGGATGATGAAGTTGGAAGGATCGGCATCAAAATATATATTATTATTTTTTGCCGCAAAAAATAATTGAAGAAGAGAATCCCGCCAGATATGGAGCAGCCGGATATGACCTTGACAGACCGACTCATACAAACTTGTCCCGGGAATAAATTCCAGGCGTAACGTATCCATCACGGCATCCACCTGAATTATTTTTGCGGTCCGAACTCCCGGAATCGCGGCGCAAAGAGGTTGCATCCGGGTGTAGGCATGGTGTTCCGCGACGGCGGTGAAGGTAGCATGATAACGCTTGATGACGTAAGGGTCGCAATCTGCGTCAACAATTCGGACGGTTGCATTGCGTGGGGCCAGTTTGGACATGTTGTTATTGTCACGTTGGCTTGGGTGAGGTTAAATAGTAGAGGCTCTTGGAAAAAAAACGGCCCACAGACGTTGCCGGCAGGGGCCGGACCCGGTTCACAAAAGGGGTCCACGGCGGTTGCCCCCAGACGTGATCCACCTGCAAACCAGCCTGCAAGAGGGCCAGTCGAACCTCCTTGTTGAAAAACCAGTGGCCATATCGGGAACCTTTCCGGTTTTGGCCAAAAGATTTTTGGCGGCGGTTGACAATGGCTCCGGCAGGATAATAGAGGCCAGACAGGTTGGGAACACTGAACAGGAACACCCCATTGTGTTGCAATACCCGGCGCACTTCAAGAAAAACACGGTAAAAATCGGGAATCAGATTGATAACCAGGATGGAATAGACCATGGCAAAACATTCGTCTGGAAAGGGGAGGGCCTGGCCATTTCCACGCAGAATTCCCACATGCGGCAAATGGCTTTGGATCAATTTCTTCTTGGCCACATCCAACATTCCTTGAGAAATATCCACGCCAATCAGCCCATCGCAGTGGGATGCCATGAAACAAAGCAGGCGTCCCGTACCGCAGCCAAGTTCCAGAACCGGTGACGGTTTGACGACCTGGCGGGCCAATGCCGCTGTTAAAATCATTTTGTGGAACCGGTCAATTCGCCCCCCCTGGGTCGAAGAATAACGGATCCGATCATAGGATTGCGCCTCGGCATCATAGAAAAAGGTGGTTTGCTGCTGAATCGAATCTGTCACAGTCACCTTTCAGATCATAATTTTAGCTGCGTTCTTGTTTTGGACCAACTCGTGGTAGAGTGCCGACAAGGAACGCCCCATGGCTGCCATGGAAAACTTCTCCTGTACCCAAAGTGGTCCCTTTTGCGCCATGATGCGACGTCTGGCGGGATCGGTCAATACGCCCAGTGCCCCGGCCAGAGATTCGGGTTGATCCACCGGCACCACCAAACCCGCCCCCGAGAGTTCAACATCCTCTGCCAGGGCAACCTGGTCACTGACAACCACCGGCAATCCCGCAGCCATCGCCTCAACCACAGCCAGACCAAAATTTTCCTGATGCGAGGGGAGAACAAACAGATGGGATGCCGCCATAAGCCGATTTTTTTCTTCACCCTGGAGAAAACCATGAAAAGTGATCCATAGTTCCAGCCTAAGTTTGGCAATATGACGGTGGAGAAACTGGAGATAATCGGCCTCTCCATCTCCAGCAACCGCCAGGGTGGCGGCAATCCCACGCTCATGCAGGCGAGCCAGGGCCTGTATTAAAACCGGCAGCCCTTTTTTGGGATGAATCCTGGATAAAAATAGAAGGCGCAAAGGTTCATCAGGAATAAAACCTGAAGATTGCGTGGGCATGGCGTTGACGGCCAGGGGGATCACACGAATGCTGTGGGAAGAGGTCAAACGCCCCAATTGTCTGGCTTCGGAGGAAGAAGTGGCATGAATGGCGGCAGACTGAGTCAACATATTTTTCACTGCCCAATGGTAGTAGATTTTTTTTCGCCACAATTTTTGACTCATGGGGTAGATGTCCAAGGTTCCGGCAGGTCGCAGCACCAGTGGGACAGCCATTTTGCGCGCATAGCGGGCCGCCATCAGGGGAGGAAAGGTCCATACCCCATGCACATGCACCAGATCATAAGTGCCCACATGCGAAGAAAGCCAGCACCCAAGTGGACGGGAAAAACTCCATCTCCCCCCGCCTACGTTGGCAAAGCCAAACAGTCGAACGCCCTCGGCACAGGCCAACAGGGATCCCCCATCCGCACCAACCCCTGTGCGGGTATAAGCCACATCCACTTCGACCCCTTCCCTGGACAAAGCCAAGGCCATAAGAATCAACGCCTGAGTCGGACCTCCCACCCGCAGGTCCAGGGAACGGATGACGTGAAGTATGCGCATGGCGGTTAGCGGCCTTTTGTCATACCACCGTTATTCCACATCAGTCACCGTCGCCCTGGGCAACCGAAGTGCCTGGAGTTCTCCAATAAAATTCTGGAAACTTTGAGAAAGCCTCCCCGTATCCTCTGGGTAATTGCTCCAGGAAAATCCGGGTAGTCGGGTCGGAATCTCGGTGCAAATTTTTCGGAATGTGCCCCACCCCCTTGTAGGCAATAACCTTGAAAGTACACTCCGAACCAACAATCTTCGGAAGCAGCAGTTTCAACGCCTGCTTGCCGGATTGGTCTTCAACAAGTATTTCCAAAGGCATTGGCCTATCTCGCATCCAGATAATCGCTAAACCACAATCCGCCCAAAGGCAACCCCTCCTTGACCATATCATTGACGATGGGGTCTTCGCTAGCACGCCAGACTTTGGAAAAACCATCCGCCCCCTTTTCAAGAATCCACACTTCCTCTGGAGTCAGGGCATCCACCAAATAGGGCTGGTGCGTGGTAACAAAAATCTGGGATCCACCCTTACGACCCGTCGCATGTTCGCGAAATTCACTGGCAAGTGCCGCCAAAAGCTTATGGTACAAACCGTTTTCAGGTTCCTCAATACAAAGAAACGGCGGTGGCGACGGATCGTTAAGCAGCAAGAGATAGGCAAATATTTTAAGAGTACCGTCCGACATCTGCTGGACAAAAAACGGATCAGCAAAGCCCCTGTCATTAAAACGAAGCAAAAGCCTGCCATCCGACGTTTTTTCAGTGTCAATTTTTTCGATCCCGGGAATCCGTTCAGCAATTTTTGATAAAACATTCTTGAACTTTTCTTTATGCTCCCGCTCCATGAACTGAACAACGTTCCCAAGATTATCCCCATGCAGGTTCAAATGTTTCTGCGGACCTACCAACGGCAACCCCCTGGCGGCGTCAGGGGTGAAATAGCTCAAATACCATCCTTCGATAAACATGCGAAATTTTGAAATGCGGGGGTGTTGTTTCAGCGATCCCAAAGTCGCAATGCCAAGCCTTCTGATGTCCGACAACTCCACCCTCTCGGTTTCAGAACCTTCTTCCATTTTAACTTTAAAAATAGATTCCAGAATTTTGTCAAAGTTGTCTTCATTTTCATCATCGATCATCCATCCTTCGTCTTCGCCTTTCCAGGCAATCCCTTTACCCGTATTTAAGATCAGAAAAGAAAATGGCCTTCCATGTGATTGTTTATGCCTCCGTTGCCTGAAACGCTCCTTCAAAACAAAAGGTCGCCCATCTTTGTCAACGTCAATGGCCAACTCATAGGTGATGGGACGAGATTTATTTTCTTCCCTGTAATAGACTACGAATTCAATGGGCTCCCTCACACCCTGGGAGCGCAGGCGATTAAAACCACCCCGTCCTTTAAGATCACATGCCTCCTCCACACCGGACTTGAGACAATCGGCCAGGAAGCCGAAGGCATCAAACAGGGTGCTCTTCCCAACCCCGTTTTTGCCGATCACGGCGGTCATAGGCGTCAAAGGGGAGGTGTTCTGCACATCCCAGAGCCTGCCCAAAGTCACATCCCGCAAAGATCGATAATTTTTTATTCGGAAACCTTCAATCTTGGCCATGATTCATTCTCCGTCCTGTCCCCAAAGGCTCGTCGCATAAAAAAATGGCCAGAATCGCTCGCATTCGCGCCCCTGGCCTGACGGATACACACATCCAAAAACCATTCAAAATGCAAGATCAAAACTGGAGAGTTTCCTGTTTATGCGTTTTCAGCCAAAACACCGTAGCCCCCGCCACAGCCGCCGGCATAGCCAAAAAATTGACCACCGGCACCATCATCAACACCATCACCGCCACCCCGAATCCAAGACTACCGCCCCAATTCCGCCGCAAATGCCGCCGCACAGCGCGACCTCCCATGGCATGATTGGCCATGGGAAAATCCGCATACTCCACCGCCATCATCCAGGCACACAAGATAAACCACACCGGGGACGCCACAACGTTGACCACCGGAATGAAAAACAAAATCGGCACAAGGAACAACCATTTAATTGAATAAAAAAGTTTTTCCAATTCGTTGGCCATCGCCCCCCCAATATCTTCGGCCACCGGCTTTTCACCCGTGATAAAACCTTCGACCTCCGCCGCCAAAAGGCTGTTGAACGGAGCCGCAAGCAAATTGGCAACGATCGTAAAGGTAGAAAACACCAGCAAAACAACCCCAACCACCAAGAATGGCACCACCAACCAACTCAACCAATGCAACCATGCGGGGAGAAATCCATCCAACCACAAAAGCAAACCGCCAATCTGCCCAAATCCGAACCACAAACCCAGGCCAAACAACACCATATTCACCAGGAACGGCATCCAGACAAACCGGCGCAGCTCGGGTTTAAGGACCAACCTTAACCCCGCCAACAAACACTGAGCCCCCAGAAATGGAGAAATCATGATCCCCCCCGCCATGCCTGCGCACGTCCAACGGCCTCCCGAAGTTGCTCCGGGGTCATGTCTTCCCTGGCAATCTCCATATTCTCCGCCGCGTCCAGCGTCCCCTGGCTTTCCGCCAGCATAAACCATTTGGCCGCCTCGACAATATCCATCGCCACACCCTGCCCGGTCGCATACAGGATTCCCAAATTGTTCTGCGCCTTACCGTCCCCCTGCATCGCCGCCTTCAAAAACCAGTGAAACGCCCTCTCATGATCCTCGGCAACCCCCAACCCCTCCAAATACATCGTCGCCAGATCATGCTGCGACAAGGTGTTACCCTGTTCAGCCGCCAAAGTGTGCCACTTTAACGCCTCGCCAAAATCCTGCGGTACCTCCCTCCCCTCCAGATAAAGTGCCGCCAAATCATGCTGCGCCTTGGAATCCCCCCACCCGGCAAAAGTTGCCAATGTGGCAGCATAATCGGCCTGATCAAGTTCGTGAAACCCAGGAGTCCCCCCCCCAGGAATGCCATGGACTAAATTGGACTGGGTCTTTGTGGATTCGGCCATTGCCATCATTTTTCCATCCCCTCGGGATTTGCCTGCTCGACCAATACATCATCACGGTTTTTTTCCATGCGAGCACCATTGCTCATGAGGAGCTGCCTTGCCTCCTCATCCTTCACCTTGTTGAGCGGCGTCTCCCCCAACGAATCTCTGGCATTGGCATCCGCTCCACGCTCAAGCAAAATTTTCATCACCGTCTTGGCATTAGCCAGGGTAGCCATATGCAACGGGGTCAGCCCCAACTGACTGCTGCTGTTGACCTTGGCACCGTGATTCAACAACATTTCCACCAGATCGCTGTCGCCATAATAAGCCGCTCCAGCCAGAACGCCCCCCCCAAGATTGTCAACAACATGCACATCAGCCCCCGCCTCGACCAATGCCTTGGCAACCTCCATTTTTCCACTCCGCACCGCCAACAACAGCGACGTAGCCCCCCCCGAGTTATGAGAATCAACCACCGCCCCATTTTTAATCAACCAAGTCGTCATCTCCATCTGCCCCCCCATGGCGGCATGATGCAGCGGCGTCGATCCATAACCATCCGACTCGTTGATCTCATTTTTTTTGCTGGCAATCTGCTTTTTCACCATCTCCAATCGACCCTGAAAGGCGGCCTGATGAAATGACCCCGCCAAGGCACTACCACCTCCGAGCCATCCCCCCACTCCAAAAAAAACGGCCAGGGTCGCCAAAAATCGCCAAATCACCGTCACCTTCGACCTCATGGCATCCATTCCCATTATTGCTTCAACGCCGCAACCAAACCAACCTGCTTGCCCGGATCTTTGTTCAAACGAGCCAATTTTCCCTGAATATCCCTTCCCGATAACACATAAGGTCCGGTATTGCGGATGCTCGCGGGCAAAGTGGCCATGGCCTGCACCGCCTCATCGTAGCTGGAATACCGTCCGTAATAGAGCAAAAGACGATCCTGGGTCGCCAAAAAGGCATAAACCTTATCCGCCGACAATCCCTTGTGCAGTGCCAGATATTCCTTCACACCACCCTCCCCCAGAGAAGCCCGCTGCACCGACATCAACTGTATGCCAAATGTGCCGTCGCCCTGATTCGCGCCGAGCCAATCCCTGGCCGCATGGACACGCTCCTCCAGCAACGGATCGGGAAAATGATTCTGTGAATTCTGCCGGGAATCGACCCCAGTGGTCGTGACCGTTTGGCTCTTGGCCAAGGATTCCGAACCTGAACTCGCAACCGGTTTCTTGTTGACCGCTTTGGCCCCGGAAATTTGGGACGCCTCGGACGTAGATACCTTGGGATAAATCTCTCCCCGCCCTTCATCCATCGCCGCCAGGGCGGTCGGTTCCTGCATTGCGGGCAAAGAATAATCCACCCCCGCACGGAATGTCCCCGGAGACTCGTCCAGAGTGGCTTCCACGGAAACACCGGTCCCACTTCCCACCAAGCTGCTCGCCAAAAGAAAGGAAAGAACCATCCCTCCCATCAATCCCACCACCGGCAACCCCAACCTCCTTACCTTTTCCATCAAGGTACCACTCAGCAGGTTCTCACCATTCGGTCCCATAATTTCGATTTTTATCATATCCCGTCCGATTGTCTGGCGTTGATCCCTGCGGCGACACGATGGAGTCGCCGTACTACCAGGTGATTAATGCCAGTTTCATGCCAAATTAACACAAGCCGTCTGACGATCCAGAAAAATCAAAATGAAGGATTCTTGTAATTGGTCAGCAGACTGCTGACCAAATTTCCTATCCGGGCAATGCTCAGCAAAAAAACGCATATTTCAGGAAAATCCGGGGCCACCATACCGATTTCTCTTATGGCTATAAATTTAATCGGTATGGTGGCCCCAGTAAGGGAAAAGTCAATAATTTGGTATTGTGTCCCCGGAATTCCCGTGGTATCATGCTCGCGGGTTTCCCGGAATTCCCCCAGAGGAGATGACTTCCCTATCGTTTTTCTGGCCTACTCTCTCTCCTCCAAGCCTGCGGAAATACGCTTTCTGTCGAATGCGTCCACCATTGGTATTATGAACCAAGAAAAGACGAAGGAAATCATTCTGGCTGTTCCTCCACAGAAAAAACAATCCGTCATCGCCACCTTCCTTGACCAAGTAACCCTCAAGCTCGACACACTCACCACCGAAGCCCACCGTGCCATCGACCTTCTCAAAGGACGTCGCTCTGCCCTGATTTCGGCGACGGTGACCGGGAAAATGGATGTGCGCGGTATGGTAACTATGTGATAGCATGCTAGTGCCTTTTGACAAAATTCGGTTGAAACCGAGCGATCGAGAGATTCTTCCATGGCCAAGGCGTTAATAAAACCACAGATGTTACGCTGGGCAAGAGAACGGGCTTCCTTGTCTGTGGAAGGGCTTGCCAAAAAACTGAAAACGACGGTTAAGCGGTTGCTCAGTTGGGAACAGGGTGACGATGCCCCCACCTTCAAGCAGGCTGAAAAAATTGCTCGGTACACACACGTTCCCTTTGGCTACCTCTTCCTGTCTAATCCCCCCAAAGAAGAATTGCCGATCCCCGACCTGCGTATCCATGGTGGCGGACTGCCCACCGAAGAACTCAGTGCCGTATTTCTCGACCTGATCCGCAATGTACGCTTCCAACACGACTGGTACCGGGATTACCTGTTGGAACAGGGAGCAGAACGGTTGCCTTTCGTCGGTAAATTTCGCATCGCTGACAACATTCGGAAAATTGCCGGGGACATCAGTGATACCTTGCAACTGGAGAGCCTTCGGGCCAACCAATCCAACTGGGAAGATTATTTACGGCTTCTGTGCGACCGTTGCGAAGAGGTTGGTATTTGGATCATGCGTGCCGGTTATGTGGGCAGCAATACCCATCGGTCTTTGGATCTGTATGAAGTCAGAGGGTTTGCCATCTGTGATCTGATTGTCCCACTGATTTTCATCAACGGCAAGGATGCCAAGGCAGCCCAGATTTTTACTCTGGCCCACGAACTGGCGCATCTCTGGTTGGGAGAGAGCGGTGTCTCCAATATTCGCCTGGATGAAGAGACTCCCGGACCACAGGCCAGGGTTGAACGGGTGTGCAATGCAGTGGCCGCAGAGGTATTAACTCCACAAATTCAGTTTCTGGATGCGTGGCAAGCTGATGTAAGCCTGGAGGAGAATGTGCGGGTTCTGTCCAAGAGCTTCAAAGTCAGTGACGTTGTCATTGCCCGTCGTGCCAGGGACTTGGGGAAAATCAGTACTGAAAAATATTTGTCCTTTTTCCAGCAGGAGCAGAAGCGTTGGGACAAGCAGGGAGACAGCAAAAAAGGTGGCAACCCCTACGCCTCCTATCCGATCAAAAATGGACGTAATTTTACCCAGGCAGTCCTGTACAGTGCCATGAACGGCAAGTTGCTTCTGCGTGATGCAGGCGGTCTCCTGCACATCAGCCCTTCGACCGTACAAAAGCTTTTTTATCGGCAACAGGGAGGAGGGCAGGATGTATTTGCTGGACTCTAATGTCTTCATCGAAGCAAAGAATCGATACTATGCCTTTGATATTTGCCCAGGTTTTTGGGACTGGATGGACCATATAGTACAGCAAAGGAAGGCAACCAGCATTGTCATGGTATACAATGAGCTGGTCAAACTTGATGATGAACTGGCGAAATGGGTCAAGGATCGCCAACATAACGGATTGTTTCTTGATGTCAGCGACACCGCTACACAGCAGGCATTCAGCGAAGTTATAGCATCCATACAACAACACCCGTATTCAGACCCTGCCAAGGCAACCTTTGCTGGAAATGCCGACTCATGGTTGATTGCCAAAGCAATCAGTTTACAGGCAACCATTGTGACCCACGAAATGCCCAGTGCACAGTCAAAAAAACGAGTGCTGATTCCCAATGTCTGCCAAGAATTCAACTTGGCTTACATGAACACATTCGATCTGTTGCGCGAGTGTGCAGCATCGTTCGTACTCAATGGTGCGTAGGCGATTGCGGGGAATTCCGGGGACATGGGAATTTCGGGAATTTGAACGATGCTCCAATAACGATGGGCTTTGCCATCTTTGAGCCGGATTTTTGATCGCAGAAACATGCCCCTATTTTTCCGAGAAATCCAATTCAGGTCAAATAGGTAAGTCGGCACCACAAAGGGAAAATGCCATTCTCGAAAAATTCCGGCGATGATCTATCACGGTTTTTTTGTCGGAAACCGGCCAAATTTATTTTCCATAGAAGCGAATCGCGAAAGTCGGGCTAGAGCGATTATCCTGGCCCAACTTGGACAGTCGTAAAGCAAAATTACAGACTTCGCCAGTTTTCCCACTCCGCAGGGGTCTCCAATAAAAAAATATCGTGACGAACCCCACACCAGGCACCCTTTTGCATCAAGAGGACATACCTTCCCTCCGTTTGAACCAATTTTCTCCAAGTATCCCCCTCAGCGTAAACTTCGCCTTCCAACTGTTCCAAAGGATTCCACGCCGCCTGAGTATAAGGTTTCATAAGAAAACTCCCGCCCCGTCCCTAAAAAAAACCAAAAAAAATCCCGGAAGGGGCTGCCCCACCTCCGGGATTTTTTTGTCACATCAACCATCGTTTCAAAAATATCTCGCCCTGCGGGCAAAAACCAAAACTTTGGGGGATTCGCCCCCCAACCCCCGCAACAGTTTTTTTTAAGCACTCAGCGCGTCCGCGGCCAACGTTCCAAGGCCGAGAAAAAGAAAGCAATTTCCACCGCCGCCGTCTCCGGAGCATCGGAACCGTGAACGGCATTTTCACTGATGTCCGCAGCAAAATCGGCACGAATGGTCCCCGGAGCCGCCTTCTTGGGATCGGTAGCACCCATACAATCACGATTTTTCCTGATGGCATCCTCCCCTTCAAGAACCTGCACCATGATGGGACCGGAACTCATGTAGGCCACCAACTCATCAAAAAACTTCTTGCCCCGGTGCACCTCATAAAACTCGCCCGCCCGCTCACGAGTCAAATGCAACATTTTGGCGGCGACAATACGCAGACCCGCCTTTTCAAAACGGGCATAAATTTCACCGATGACATTCTTGGCCACACCATCGGGTTTGATCATGGACAGGGTACGCTCAACGGCCATCTTTTCCTCCTAACCGTGATTAAAGAACATGACGCCCTTCGGGCAAAAATCAAAAATTAAAGAAAATCGACATAATCCAGACTCATCCACCCCCCACACGCACACTCAAACGCCCCCCAATCGAAAAGGATCCGGGGGGCGTACCCCCCGGATGAGCTTAAAAGAGTGCTGCCATCTTACGCCCTGCCCCCACACAACCGGTGGAGGCAGGGTATTCCTTCAACAATCTCAGCCGCCGAAACGCTTTTTGTACTCGGTCACCTGCTTCTTCATGCGCTCAGGCAAGAACTCGCCGACCTTGGCCATCCAACCGTCGAGGTCGCCAAACTCCGCCTTGAAAGCGGCAGCGTCCACCTTGAGGACTTCGTCCAGATTCTCCTTGGAGATGGAAAGACCGGTAAGGTCGAGATCCTCGGCATTGGGCATAAATCCCAACGGAGTTTCACGGGCACCAACCTTGCCCTCAACCCGCTGACACATCCATTTGAGAACGCGAGCATTGTCGCCATAACCGGGCCACAGAAACTTGCCGGCGTCGCTCTTGCGGAACCAGTTGACATAGAAAATCGCAGGGGCTTTGCTACCCAAACGATCACCCATTTCAAACCAATGTTGCCAATAATCGCCGACGTTGTAGCCGCAGAAAGGCAGCATGGCCATGGGATCGCGACGCAACGCGGAAGATGCGTCGAGAGCGGCCGCCGTAGGCTCGGAAGCGGCAGTGGCTCCCATGAAAACACCGTGGTCCCAGCTGGTGGCCTGGTGCACCAACGGCATGACCCGGGTACGACGACCACCGAACACAAAAATGTCGATGGGAACGCCTTCGGGATTTTCCCAATCGGAGCAGATCACCGGGCACTGCTTGGCAGGGGCGGTGAAACGGGCATTGCCGTGAGCACCAACTTCCTTGCCCGGCTTCCAATCGCGACCCTTCCAATCAATACCGTGATCGCAGGGCTTGTCCATGTCTTCCCACCACACATCGCCGTCATCGGTCAGGACGCAGTTGGTGAAAATGGCGTTTTCCTTGATGGAATCCATGGCCATGGGGTTGGATTTGTAGCTGGTCCCCGGGGCCACACCGAAAAATCCCGCTTCGGGATTGATGGCATAGAGACGACCGTCCGCCTTGATTTTCATCCAGGCAATATCGTCACCCAAACACTCGGCCTTCCAACCCTTCAAAGGCGGTTGCAGCATGGCCAGATTGGTTTTTCCACACGCACTGGGGAAAGCGGCAGCAATGTGGAATCTGCGCCCTTCGGGATTGGTGAGGCGCAGGATGAGCATGTGCTCGGCCATCCAACCTTCCTTGCGACCCATGGCGGAAGCAATGCGCAGGGCCAGACACTTTTTGCCCAGCAATGCGTTGCCGCCGTAGCCCGAACCATAGGACCAGATCAAATTTTCTTCGGGGAAATGGGCAATGTATTTCTTTTCGATGGGGGCACAGGGCCACACACCGTTGTCCGCTTGACCCGCCTGCAAAGGCTTGCCCACGGAGTGCAGACAGGGAATGAAATCGCCATTGGCTCCAAGAACATCCATCACCTTGGACCCGACCCGGGTCATGATGTGCATGTTGACAACCACATAAGCACTGTCGGTCAACTGAACGCCAATCTTGGCGATATCCGAACCGATAGGACCCATGGAGAAGGGGATCACGTACATGGTGCGACCCTTCATGCAACCATTGTACAGGCCACGCATGGTCGCCTTGAGTTCATCCGGGCTGGTCCAGTTGTTGGTAGGACCGGCATCGCGCTTGTTGCGGGTGGAAATGTAGGTACGATCTTCCACACGGGCCACATCGGACGGATCGGAACGAAATAAAAAGCTGTTGGGCCGTTTCTTGAGTTTGGTGGCCAAGCCGGCGTCCAACAAAATTTGCATCATGCGGTCATATTCGGCCTTGGATCCGTCACACCATTCAACCTTGTCGGGCTGAACCATGGCGCGAACTTCTTCCACCCAGGCATTCAGCTTGCTGTTCTTGCTCGGACTCATAATTCTTCTCTCCTTACAATAGTTTTCCCGAGGAATTTGTTTTTTGCTTCGGTCGATACCGGCCTGCACTCCGCACCAAAGCGGCTGTCCGCACGTTCGGTGAACGGGTCAAGCCAAAAACCCACCCGCACCGCCGTCCGGAACCACAAAAAGGGCTTCCACAAGAATATTCAGTAGTTGCCATCTTTCTGCCCAGACCCCGTGAGTGTATAAACAAATTCCCCCCCCATGACAAGGCATTAAACGCATTCCCATGAATGTTTTCCACAAAAAGGGAAAAACTATCCATTATTTCAGTGTTATAGCAGATGGAAAAAATACAGTACGAAACCTTGATGGACCCGATGTATCGGGGAAAGTCTCATCCCATCCCCCTACCGGTTTTCAACCCATGGAGCCACTAAGAATTTCGTCCACTACCGCCAAAAACCGGTCCATTTCCACACCCCTGCCGATGGTAATGCGCAACTTGTCAGACAGACGCGGATCCTTGGGAAAATATCGCACATGGATGTCCCGATCCTGCAACTGCGTCAGCCACCAGGCCGCATCAGGACCCCGAACCGGCACCTGGGCCAGAATAAAATTGGCCTGACTGTCGGGTACGGCAAAACCGCGCTGACGCAAAGCCTGGGTCAATCGCTGACGCTGAATACGGATCTCCGACCAGATGGGCTGGTAATCGGCATGGTGCTCCAGGGCAACACGGGCCGCAAGTTGAGAAAATGCGTTGATGTTATAGGAATCCCGTACCTTGTGAAATTCCAATGCCAGGCGGGAATCCATGAATCCCAAACCTATGCGCAGGGCCGCCATGGCCATGGATTTGGAAAAAGTACGGATAATCACAAGATTGGGGTATTCCTGGAGGAGACCCAATCCATGCGCGTCGGCAAAATCCACATAAGCCTCATCCAACACCACCATCCCCTTGAATTCGCGACACAGGCGTGCCACATCTCCAAGGGCAACCACATGCCCCGTCGGGGCATTGGGACGGACAACGAACACCACCTTGGCCGGCAAATCGGCCAATTCGGCCACAGGCAAACCCCCATCCCCTTTCCACGGCACCTCCAGATAACGCCCCCCCTGCAAATGGGCAAGAACCTCATAAAGGGTGTACGTCGGACCCGGTGCCGCCACACATTCGCCCGGTTCAACGAAGGTACGCATGATCATGGTCAGCAAATCGTCCGAACCATTGCCCACCACCACCTGCCCCGGGGTCAGCCCATGACCGTACACCCGACAGGCCACCTCACGCACACGACTGGCACTGGGATCGGGATAACGCCGCAGGTCGATCTTAGCCATCCCCTCCTCCAGGGCCTTTTTCACCCGTGGTGGCGGCTCCTGGGGATTTTCATTGGTGTTCAACTTGATCAGGTGCCGCATAGGTGTCGGCTGTTCCCCAGGCGCATAGCCCGTCATCGCCGCCACACCGGCACGCACAAAGCGGATCGGATCCATTGTCTTTCATCCTGTCAGATCGAAAAAAAACGGACAACGATACCCCGCCCCCGCCCATCAGTAAACCTCCCGCATCCAAAAAACCAACGCCTCACTGACAACGGTTTGACGAAGAACATGAAAATCCCTCCCGCCAACCATTACCCACGGTCATCCTGCTGCAATGCATTGAAATTGTCGGGGTTTGCCGTAGAATGTGGCAGTTCGGATGCTACTACTGAAAAATTTGGAAAACCCTCATGGAACTTTTACTGGCCATAGCCCAGATCGACACCCACGTCGGTGCCCTCGATGACAATCTGGAACACATGACCAACGCGGCCCGCCAGGCCCGGCAATTGGGTGCCGCCCTGGTTGTCTTTCCAGAACTTGCGCTCACCGGGTATCCCCCGGAAGACCTGCTGCACAAGCCCCTTTTCCTGGAAAAGCTGGCCCAGGCGGAGTCAACCTTCCACCGCAGCCTGGGCCAGATCGGCATCGATGCGGTATACGGCTCGGTGCGCCGTGACGCCTCCGGACTCATCAATGCCGGAGTATTCGTCCAGAATGGCACCGAAGCCGGTTTCTCCGGCAAACGCAGATTGCCCAATTATGGGGTCTTCGATGAGCGACGCTATTTCGTCCCCTCCAAAAAAACGCGCATTTTTGCCTACAAAGGCTTCCCCTTCGGCATCACCATCTGCGAAGACATCTGGCATCCCGGTGGTCCCCTGCCCAAACTGGCACGCGCCGGGGCCGCCTTCATTCTCCACCTCAACGCCTCCCCCTATCATGTGGGCAAACAACCCGAACGCGAAGCCATGGCGCGTGAACGGGTCACCGAATGCGGACTGCCCATGCTCTACATCAACCTTGTCGGTGGTCAGGATGAATTGGTTTTCGATGGCGGTTCGTTTGCCATCAACGCCGATGGCCACATCGCCCAACGCGAACCCCTCCTGACCGAAAGCCTGTCCCTGGTGCGATTGCAACGGCAACCAGGCGGACTGGTGCATTTCCTGCAAGGCCCCATCGCGGCACTCCCGGAACAGGAACAGGAAATCTATACCGCCCTGTGCCTGGGAATGCGCGACTATGTACGAAAAAACCGTTTCAAAGGGGTGGTTCTCGGCCTTTCCGGCGGTATCGATTCCGCTCTGACTTTGGTCATCTGCGCCGATGCCCTCGGAAGCGACCGGGTGGAAGCCTTGATGATGCCCTCCCCCTATACCTCACAGGACAGCCTGGAGGATGCCGCCGAAGGGGCGAAGCGCATGGGAGTTGCCTTGAACACCGTGGCCATCACACCCCTGTTTGAAGGTTTTCGTACCCAACTGGCCCCTTTGTTTGCAGGATTGCCCGCTGATGTCACCGAGGAAAATATTCAACCACGCATTCGCGCCACCCTACTCATGGCCCTGTCCAACAAAAAAGGGTCGCTCCTGGTCACCACCGGCAACAAAAGCGAGGTAAGCGTGGGATACGCCACACTTTACGGAGATATGGCGGGGGGGTTCTCAGTACTCAAGGATCTCCTCAAGGAAACGGTCTATCGACTCGCCAAAAGCCGCAACCGCTGGGCCGAAAGCCAGGGACTTATCCCCCCCATCCCCGTGCGCATCCTGGAAAAACCACCTACGGCGGAATTAAAATTCAACCAGAAAGATACCGATTCCCTCCCCCCCTACCCCGTCCTCGATCAAATTTTGGAACTTTACGTGGAGCAGGAGAAGGGACTCGACGCCATCGTGGAACGAGGCATCGACCGCCAGACCGCCCTCAAGGTCATCACCATGGTTGATCGCAACGAGTACAAAAGGCGACAATCGCCTCCGGGAGTCCGGGTAACCCGCAGAGCCTTCGGCAAAGACCGTCGCTACCCCATTACCAACGGATTCAAGGTATCATGAAGCGTCAAAAACACCTATCCGTGCCGCTCATCGCCGCGTTGCTGGGGGGATCCCTCGCCGGGGGATGCGCGAGTATCGATTCGGATCAGGAGACCCATTTCCAGGCCCTCCTGACCAAGGGCCAGGCCTACATGGAACGCAACAAACCGCAGCAAGCCCTGCCGTCGTTACGCGAAGCCCAGCAGATTCATCCCGACGATCCCGAAGTGCTCTCCAACCTCGGCTTGGCCTATTCCCGACTGGGACAATCTCAGGCGGCCCTGGAAAGCCTCAAGAAAGCCTATGCCCTCAAAAGCGATGATCCCGGCATTTTACACAATCTGGGGGTAGCCTATCTCCAGGAAGGGGATCTGGAAAATGCCGAGGCCACCCTTACCAAAGTCAGTGTCGTCCCAAGCTTCAATGATCGAGCCAGTGCCTGGAACAATCTGGCCATCGTCTACCGAAAAAAAAACCAGCCGCAGAAAGTGGTCTCGGCACTGCAACAAGCCATCCGGATCGACCCTTCACATGTGCCATCCCATCTGGCATTGGCGGCGCATTATCATCAATCCAGCCAGCCCGATCAAGAACGTCTGCATCTGGAACAAATAGCCGCGTTGGAACCCGACAACATTGAAATCTTGGAACAGTTGGGGAACAACTTGGCCAACAACGGTCGCAAAGACCAAGCAAAAATTGTTTTCAGACGGATGATTCAATCACATTCTGACCATCCTGCGGCCCAGCGTGCCCGCGGACGCCTTTTGGAAATTGAGCAACCATGATAAAAAAACCCCGACTCAACTTGGTCAACAGAGGTGGCGGCATCCGGTCCAACAAACCGGTCGCGGCTGTAACCCGCAGACCCGACCCTCCCCCCCCACCGCCCCCTGCCCCATTTCTGCCGCCGGAGATCCCGCCAGCACCGGTTGCCCCGATCAAAGTGACAACCGAGAGCACGCCGCCACCGCCCAAGTCCACCGCCGAAAAGGTGGGGGGACTGTTGGCCGAAGCGCGCAAAGCCCAGGGTAGAACCATCGCCGAACTGGCAGAAGCGACCCATATACGCGACATCCATCTCCAAGCCCTGGAAGCAGGAGCCATCGAAAGGTTGCCCGGGATCACCTTCGTCGCAGGATTCATGCGTTTGTACGCCCGGCACTTAAACATTGCCGATACCGACCCCATCGAATCGTTTTTGGAAACGTTGGACCAAAAACGCCAAGGGTTGCAGATGGAAAGATTTCCCGCCCCCACCAAGGCCAATCATCGTCCCGGTCTTGGTCTGATCATCCTTGGCATCGGTGCCCTGGTTGGTTGTTTCATGGCCTATGATCGCTACTATGCCCCCACCAGAAACATCCCAGCGATACCCTCGGCCCCACCATTGCGGGTGACATCGACAGCGACGGAAGGGGAAGATTTTTCCGAGACGGCCACAACATTGGAGACCGCACCCGAAACGCCGGCCCCTGCCAGCAGCAGTCCCCCCACAGCCAGCGAAACCAGTACTCCAGCCCCTGTTTCCAAACCAGCAGCCACCACTGTTGCCGAACCCACACAACCACAGCAGGGGGATTCCGGGTCGATTTTTTCCTTCTGGGGCCGTACCTCCAATCGCATATCCACGACGCCCGAACCCGCCCCCGAACCCGAGGCCACCGCCAGCAACGACACCAATTCCACCGGCACAGCCGAAGAGGAGGATACCCCAGGGGATTTTGACAACGCCGCCTTGCAAGCCACCCACACTCCGGAGAATACGACCGATCTGCCTGCCGTTGTGCCAGCCACACCCTCTCCGATCCTAGCCGCCGACCCGAACAGCCCGGCCTCTGCCTCCCTGGATCCTGCGACGGTTTCCGGTACATCAGAGACGTTCATGCCCCCGCCGGAACTACCACAGGTCAGCCCACGCATCCGTGCCGGTTCGGTCCCGTCGCAACCCGCGACAACCGAAGTTTCTGACGCCGTCTCCCCCCCCACCCAACAACCAACGGCACCCGTTGCCTCGGGTAACGCCAAAACCAAGGCACGCGAGCAGATCATCGATGCCCAGCCAGTGCCCGTTTACAGCGAAAACAATCTGACCCCCAACGCCCGCTCCATCGCCCTCGTGGCTAAAGAATTGGTCTGGATCCAAATCCAGGACAAGGACGGCATCGTTCTGAAAGACATGGTCATGCAACCGGAACATGTGTTCCACATACCCGATGGCGAAACTTTTTACGCCATCCTTGGCAATGCCAGTGGCGTGCAGTTGCGGGTGGGTGACAAAACCTTGCCCTTTTTCGGTGAATCGGGAGAGGTCATTCAAGATTTGGAGCTATCGCCAGAACCCTTGCTGAACCGGGCGCGGGGATTGTAGGGATGGCCAAACATCTGGTCACCGCCCCCCGACGTCCAACCCGCGCCATTCGTGTGGGTTCTGTGGTCATCGGTGGTGATGCCCCCATCAGCGTTCAGTCCATGACCAACACCCCGACGCGTGATATCCCCGCCACCGCCCGGCAAATCCGCCTGCTCGCCGAAGCGGGGGCCGATATGGTACGGGTCTCCTGCCCCGACATGGATGCCGCCCAGGCCATGGGGCCTCTGGTAAGGGAGTCCCAAGTCCCGCTCATCGCCGACATTCATTTTGATTATCGCCTCGCCCTGGCGGCCCTGGACCGGGGAACACAGGGGTTGCGTATCAATCCGGGCAACATTGGCTCGCGGCAGCGAGTACTGGAAGTCGTGCGCGCCGCCAGGGACCACGGTGCCTCCATCCGCATCGGTGTCAACGCCGGATCCCTGGAAAAAGAACTCCTGAACCGCTACGGCGAACCCTGCCCCCAGGCCATGGTCGATTCGGCCCTGGGGCACATACGCATCCTTGAGGAACTGGACTTTCGCGAAATAAAAATCAGCCTCAAGGCCAGTTCCGTGGGAATGACAGTGGCCGCCTACCGCTTGCTGGCCAAACAGGTGGATTATCCCCTGCACCTGGGAATCACCGAGGCGGGGGGACTTCTTCCTGGGGCCGTAAAATCGGCCATTGGTCTGGGGCTGCTCCTGGCTGAGGGAATTGGAGACACCCTGCGTGTTTCCCTCACGGCCGATCCTGTCGAAGAGATCCGGGTAGGCTTTGAAATTCTTAAAGCCTTGCACCTGCGCTCCCATGGAGTCAACATCATCTCCTGCCCCACCTGTTCGCGTCAGGAATTCAACGTCATCGAGGTCGTCGCCCAGTTGGAACGCCAGTTGGCCCACATCCGAGAACCGGTGCCGTTGTCGGTCATCGGCTGTATCGTCAACGGCCCTGGAGAAGCCAAGGAAACCGCCGTAGGATTGGTGGGGGGCCAGGGGGGACATCTGCTCTACCGCGATGGCCGTCCCTGTGGTAAGGTCAATGATGCCGATATTGTCTCACGATTGGTGGCGGAAGTGGAACAAGCCGCCGAAAAAATGCGGCGGGACAAACAGGAAAATTCCAGCTCATGATTCAAACTGTTCGCGGCGTCCATGACATCCTTCCCGTGGAAACCCCCCTCTGGCAACTCCTGGAAGCCAGGGCACTGGCCATTTTCGGGCAGTATGGCTTTGCAGAAATACGCACCCCCCTGTTTGAAAAAACCGAATTATTCGCCCGCGCCGTCGGAGCTGCCACGGATATTGTCGAAAAAGAAATGTACACCTTTGCCGACCGTGGCGGTGACTCCCTAAGCCTAAGGCCCGAAGGGACGGCATCGGTTGTACGGACCTTCGTGCAACAAAGCATGCATCGGCAACTGCCCTGGAAAGTCTGGTACCGGGGGCCTATGTTTCGTTATGAACGACCGCAAAAAGGGCGGCAGCGTCAATTTCACCAGATCGGCTGTGAGCTGTTTGGTCCCGCAGGGCCACTGGCCGATGCCGAATTGATGGCCATGGTCATGCGCTATCTCACCGACCTCGGTCTCCAGGCGTCCCTGGTGCTTGAAATCAATTCCCTTGGCTGCCCCGATTGCCGTGCCCCCTACCGTGATCTTCTGATCGCCACCCTGCGCACGCTCGTCGCCCATCTTTGCGAAGATTGTCAAAACCGCATCGAACGTAATCCTTTGCGGGTACTCGACTGCAAACGGGAGAACTGTCGCGCCACCCTCGCCAACGCCCCCAGCATGCTTGACCATCTGTGCGCAGGGTGTGCGAACCATTTTTCCAGCCTCAAGACCCATCTGAACCATTTGGGCATTCCTTACCGGGTCAACCCCTTCATGGTGCGCGGTCTGGATTACTACAACCGCACCGCCTTTGAGGTCACATCGACAGGACTTGGAGCCCAAAACGCAGTGGCCGCTGGGGGTCGCTATGATGGCTTGGTTGCACAAATGGGGGGAACCTCCACCCCGGCCATAGGATTTGCCATGGGAATGGAACGGTTGGTTTTGTTGCTCAATCGTGAGACAACCCTGCCTTCCTCCACGGATGTCTTCCTGGCAACGCTGGGGGAACGGGGAGAAAATGCGGGTCTTTTGCTGGCCGAGGCCATAAGGAAAGAGGGGTTGGCGGTCGAGTTGAACCTGAGCGGAGGCTCCTTGAAAAGTCAGATGAAACGGGCAGATCGTTCCAAGGCACGCTTCGCCTTGATGCTGGGGGATACGGAAATTGAAAAAAACGTGGTCATCGTCAAAGACATGACCCTGGGACAACAGCAGGAGATTCGTTGGTCCGAAGCACCCGTTTTCCTGGCAAATCTTTGCCGAGTCGGTCCATAATAGGCGTGGAGGTTGGCTTGCAGCCCGACCGACACCGCCAAAACCATGCCCCCGGCAACGATCAAGTCCAGGCATGGCCCCGATACAAGGCTGCTCCCGTCGGCCACGGCCATCAACCCGATAGCGATACTTAGGACAGACGTTTAATGGACAATCTTTTTGAACAGATCGACGAGGAGCTTGATGCCGACCGCGTCCGCAAGCAATGGGAAAAAAACCGCCCCTGGATTATCGGCGCAACCATCCTTTTTTTTCTGGGTCTTTTTGCCTACGTGGGCTGGGATGGGCATAGAAAACAGCAGGATGCGGCAGCCAGTGACCTGTACATCGCCGCCATGAAACACTACGAGAAAGAGGCCTGGGGCGAAACGGAAAAACTGTTACAACCTTTATTCAAGCAATTTGGGGATCATGGCTATGGATTACTGGGACAGATGGTGGAAGCCCGGACCCTGGCCGAAACCGGTCGCAAGAAGGAAGCTGCCGACAAGATGGAAAATCTGGCCGACCGTTCGCAGGATGGATCGTTGCGTGATCTGGCACTGTTCAACGCCGCCCTGGTGACCGTGGATGACGACGGAGCCCGCGCCCAGTCCCTGTTGCGTCGAATCCGTGATGAATCCCCTTTCCGCCCCCACGCCCTGGAGATTTTGGGATTGTTGGCACAGAAACAAAAAGACATGCCGGCGGCGGCGGTTGATTTTCAAAAAGCGATTGAGCTGGGGGCCAAAGGGGAATTACGCACCCGATTGGATCGTCGTCTTGAGCGGTTGGGCAAAACGGCCAAAGAGTGACCATCATGGGAAACCGAAACAACCTCTCCAGGTGGATCGCCATCTTTTTTTTAGCGTTCCTTTTCGGCTGCTCCAGTCCTGGAAGCTGGCTCCAGGGCGACGACAAGGAAAACAAGTCGGAGGCCATTCGCACCTCTCTGGTAGCCCAACCGGGCCAGGAAACCGGGTTGAGACGGTATTGGAAGCGGTCGGTAGCCGGCAGTCCCGACGATCATTTTCTCCACCCCGGCAGGTTTGTTGTCACCGATACCGACATATTTGTTGCCACCTTTCAGGGGGCGGTGGCCCGCTTGGAAAGAAAGGACGGCTCCATCCATTGGAGCAAGGGAGTTTCCGAATCCATCCGGGGTGGGGTCGCCGTAGACGACAAGCGGGTTTTTGTCGGTACCGAAGATGGCGAGTTGGTCGCCCTATCGCGTGAAAACGGGGATGAACTTTGGCGACAAAGGGTTTCGACTTCGGTCGCTTCAGCCCCGACTGTGGCGGAAGGGATGGTTATATTCACCACTCTGGACAACCGCCTGTATGCCCTGAATGCCGAAACGGGGGACACCCTCTGGGTCAACAACAACGCCCCGGAGATATTGGTCATCATGGGGGCCGCCCCACCGACGGTGGATCATGACCGTCTTTTTGTCGGCTATTCATCTGGAAACGTGCATGCCATCTCCCTGACCAATGGCAAGCTCTTGTGGAGTGACGATCTGACCGTTGTCGGTGGTCGGACCGAGCTTGACCTGCTCCAGGATGTCGTTGCGGCCATCGTGACCGATGATCGCAGCACCACACCCATGGCCAACCGGATGATTTTTGCCGTCAATCATCAGGGGCGTCTGGTGGCGTTGTCGCGCAGCACCGGAACCAGGATATGGAGCAACGATCTTTCCGCCATCCGCCGTCCTTTGCTGTGGAGCGACCGTTTGTTTGTCGCCGATGTGGAGGGCAACATGCGTGCCCTGGGAGTGGAAGATGGCATGGAACTTTGGCGCGGCAAGATCAGTGATGGACTATTAACGGCTCCGGTACGTTTCAAGGATCTGATCTTTGTCGCCGACGACCAGGGACGCATTTTTTCCATCGATCCCACTTCGGGACTGGTGTTGGGAATGGACAAAATCGGAGATCCCATTCTTGCCGACCCGGTGGTTGTAGGTCAGGATATGTATGTCTGGACCAATAAGGGCAACATGATGTATTTTCTGATGCCATGAGATGGGCAGTGGTATGTAAACCATTGTATACCAGGAAAAATCATAACCGAATTCGATGCCATCAGGAGCGGCCTAGGCATGACCAATGTAGAGAAATGTACTGAATGGTTACCTACTCACCATCAGCTTCGTCCATCTCATCAATTTTACTGACTAACTTTTTGTACAAATCATCCTGGCCCAAAAATGCAAATCGTCTTCTCCCGAACTGAACGACATCGCCTTCGTTGATAACAGTATAATCGCTGGAACATGGTTCTTCGTTCAAGATACCAGGATAGATAAAAAACAGGGCCGGAAGATGACCGCCGTGAGGGGCGGGAACGGCGATCATCCATCAATCCGGCCCACCCGGCAATCCGGGGTTGGGGAAACCCCATGGAAGATTGCCGGTGACTCCTGGTCACCCCGGGAGAGAGGTGAAACCAAAGGAAACAAACCTCTGCGGGAAAAGATACGCAGATAGCACCGTTTCCGAAAACAATGATGCCGCAAAATCATTCTGAAAGATAAGATGAAGAGATACAGCAGTTTGGAGAAAAACAGAAGAAACCCACGCAGACCCGAAAAAGGACATCCCCATATGCGCTAACATAGACTTTTGAACATGATGCCCTTCGGGCAAAGAAACAAAATCAAAACCCTGGGGCTGCGCCCCTAGACCCCCCTTGGGGGGAGTAAAATCAAAATCAAAGTCAAAAGAAGAACCTTGGGGCGCTGCCCCAAACCCCGCCGGGGGGGATGATCCCCCCCGGACCCCCGCAAAAATTTTTGCAAAATTTTATTTTTCCGATACGTCAAAATTAAACATACTATTCACCTTCTTTGGGATCAAACGGGTTCTCCCCCTTGCGAAACAACAGCCGAATCACCACGCCACCAAAACCAAACGATTCGCGCAATTGATTTTCCAGATAACGTCGGTAAGTTTCGTGGATTTGTTCGGGCAGATTGGTAAAGATCAACATGGTGGGTGGCAAACTGCTCACCTGGGTAATGTAGCGAATCCGAACCATCCGATGCATGCGCCGGGGAGGTGGATGTTTGTCCACCGCTTCCCGGAGCCAGCGATTTAAAACCCCCGTGGAAATATGCCGCAATCCCTCTTTGTAAGTCAAATGCACCTGATCGGCAAGCTTGCCGACCCCCTTTCCTGTCAAAGCCGACAAGAATACCAACCTTGCATGATTAAAATGGGGAAAGGCATCCCAAACTCCCTGGGTAAATACCTTTTCCTCCTTACGCCCTCCGCCGATCCGATCCCACTTGTTGACCGCAAACACCAATCCCTTGCCGCCATCCAAAGCCAAAGAGGCGACCCGTTGATCCTGATCGGTCACTCCACGCTCGGCATCCATGAGCAATACCACCACATGGGCACGATCCATGGCCTTGATGGCGGCAATCACCGAATATTTTTCGATGCGCATGGAAATGCGGCTTTTCCGGCGTATACCTGCCGTATCGACCAAAATCATCTTGCGACCCCGGCCATCCACACACGGCATGTCAATGGAATCCCGCGTCGTTCCAGGGGTTTCCGAAGTCACCAACCGACTTTCACCCAACAATCGATTGATCAAAGAACTTTTGCCAGCGTTGGGACACCCCACCACCGCCACCCGAACCACCCCCTCCGCCTCCCCAGCCTCCGCAGAAACCTCCTCCTGGGGGGGAATGGTCGCCAACAAAGTTTCAATCATGACCTCCATGCCCGTGCCATGCGCCGCCGAAATGGCCAACACAGATTCCATACCCAAGGCATAGAATTGCGTATACCCATGCCGACCCTCATGGCCATCCGACTTGTTGACCGCACAAACAACCGGCTTGCCACTGCGACGCAACAGATCGGCCAGATACAAATCATCGGTCACAGGCCCCACCCGGGCGTCCAGCACCAACACCACCACATCAGCCTCATCAACAGGATTCACGAATATTTTGGAGTAGACTTAAATATAGTTTGGGCAACAATTAAAGAAGATTTACCAACATTGGGTCGCCCCACCAGGGCAACGAGGGGAATATTCTTGGTGACAGACTCAAAGGATTTCATGGTTCGACCTGTGCCAACCCTTAAGGTCGACAATACTGGGGGTAAAAAGGGGGCCGATGATGTGGTCGATTGTAGCCCCTATCGGGCCATTGGAAAGGGTTCTGATTTTCTTTAAAAGTATTGCGGGAGTTAAAGAGGGAGGTTCTCCCCCTTAACCCCCGCAATAGTTTCAACCTTGAAAAATTACGTACAATCAGGCCCGTTTCTTTTTTCTAAAATAACTCAAAACGGCATGAACGGTGACGAACCCCCGCAAAACCCCCTGATTGGACACCACTGGCACCGCCCGCAAATTAAATTCCGTCAACAAATCGGCCACCTGATTGATGGTTCCACCCAAACCCACCCTGACCAACTGCTGGTTTTGATTCAATTTACCGATGGGCAACGTGTAGAGAGCCTTGTCCCTTGGCCCCATGGCCTTGGTACCGAAAAAAGGTCCCATCACCTGACGCAAATCACTCTGACTGACGACGCGAATCAACTTACCATTGCGGTCCACCCCGATAAACTTATGCCCCTCCTCACGCATAGCGTTGATACCACGGAGAATTTTTTCCTCTTCCTTGATGGAAAACGGCTGCTCGGTCATCACCACCTTCACGCTGCCAGGCTCATCCGGAGCCGGCAAACCATCGGTGTTGGAAAACTGAACCGAACCGGTATCGACCTGGGCCAGATCTTCCGGAAGAGCCATGGATGAACCACCTTCGTCCTCAGCCAAAGACTCCGATTCAACCACTTGGGCTACCTGTGCGAGGACATCATCCGGCACCGCCTCCTGCGGTGGCGATGGCGGTGGCGATGGCGGTGCCACACGAGACGCCGACTCCGCTGGTGATCCGTCAATCTCAATTTTCAACAACGCTTCCGCAAAACCCCGCGATAAAACCCACCGGCACACCTCCACCGGAAAACTAGCTACTTGAATATCCGCAGTCGCTACCAGATAAGTAATACCATCCTGGAGGGTGGATGGCATACTGCCAAACTCACAATGGGTCGTTTTCTCCAAAAATAAATGCCCACCCTCGGGCATCTTTTTCTCAACCAGATCATTCATCGCCCCCACGACCTGGTTGGAAACCTCGTTGAATCCCTCCTGAAACTCTTCGTTGTAATCTCGTGTTTTGACCTGGGCTTGGATGACCGCCTCACCCATCATCATCATCAACCCTGTCAAGGCTATGGAGGTAGCAACGTCAAAAACCAGATGCACATCACCCGACCCCAGCCCATCCTCACGCACAAAAGCAACACTGCGATCCTTTTCGATCAAGGTTTCCAGATCATCCAATCCGCTCATTAACTCCACATCCGTCAGCGAACAAACGACAGGAGCGGCAGTCAGCGTATTGAGATCATTAGCTAACTTGCTGAAATAATTTAGAAAGAACGGTCTCGTTTTTTTTACGATTTTTTCTGGAGTATCCATTCGTTCCGACTCACGCGTTTCCTGGTGACATCAGGCCTGGCAAAGGGACCGGCCCGTCTTTGGCTGTGTGGGACAGATTATAGGAAGCAAGTATTAAGCCAAGACGCTCTTAATTCACCTTTTTTTCGTGAGAATGATTCTTCTGGATCTCCGCACTCTCGTTCAATGATGGCAGGATAGGACAGTTGCCGCAGATGTACCCGTCATCCCAGGCGGGTCTTGATCCTCGTTTCGGTCACAACACAAGAGCATGGAAGCTTTTTGTCCAAAGCCAAAAACGAAGATCAAAAACAGGGTATGAAAACTCTTTTATCTAAAGCCAAAACCCTGGGGAAAGAATTCCCCAGGGTTCTTCTTTCTTTTTGATAGTTTTCCGACCTTCAGGCACTCAGAAAAGCCACACCGCAGATGAGGACCACCCGGGCATTTCAAGGACGGAGAAACAAAAACCGGAGAAAGTCCCCCCAGGACAAACCGGCCACGAAACCGGGAAACCCATCGCCAAACGGATGGTCGGCGCAACCACTCCACACCCAGCCAAAACATGGCCAGGAGCAACCACAGGTCGCTCACCAAAGCCATGCCGACATGGATATCACTTCATAAACTGCCCAAGAGTCGCTTTGAGGGTATCCGGGGTAAAAGGCTTTTTGACATGGCCATTGGCACCGGCCTCGATGGCAGCCTGGACCTTGGACTCACCACCCTCTGTGGTCACCATGACGATGGGGATCGATTTGGATGGCCCGCTGCCGCTACGAACCGCTTTCACAAAGTTCAAACCATCCATCACCGGCATGTTCCAGTCCGAAAGGATCAGTTGGAAATTGCTGTCTGCCGCCAAAACACCCAGAGCCTCCTGGCCATCCCCAGCTTCGAGGATGTCGTCAATCTTGAATCCCGCCTGACGCAACCCACGGCTCACGATTTTCCGCATGACACTGGAATCATCGACAATAAGCACACGCATGGACTTCTCTCCCAAAGATTCATAAAGGTCGGCATTCTAGCCAAACCGTCAAGGAAAATCAAAAAAAATGACAACACCACCTGTCAAAATCACAAACTGACCAAAACGTACAGCACACTGTCTTCCACCTGGAAGACAAATCTTTCGGTAATTCGATCCGTCTTCCATTCCGCCAAAAGACTTTTCCCAACGATGGCCATGGGAGTGGAAACCCGAACATCCGTCAACCCGGCATTGCTCTTGGTCCAACCACCAATCATATTAGCCAATTCGGCTATGCCATCCAACAAATCCTCATCGTTGAGTTGATCGGGCGGCAGACCAACAATTCGCGACACCACATCCTGCACCAATCGCATGGGACAGGCAATGCCAATCATCCCCTCCAGATTGCCCGTCAGACGAACCACACCACCCGCCTCCTGATCAATGCGAAAACTCGGCATCCTTTCCCGTTGAATAAAAACCACCTCGGTCATAGCCATACGCGACAACACGTCCACGACCGCGACCTGCACAGCATTGAAGACCTTTTCCAAGCTTCCACCATCACCCTGATTGGAACCCATAAACCTCTCCTGTAGAATCCCGCACGACCACACAACAACGGTCAGGCTTGTCTCTTCATCTGTAGCACCCACTCCAGGAGGGGTTTTTCAAACACCGCCCATGCCCATCGCCTCCATAATCCGGGTAGCCATCTCTTCCTGAGTGAAAGGTTTGGTCTGGTAGTGACACGCACCAGCCTGGATGGATTTGACAATGTAATCCTTTTCCCCTTCCGTGGTAACCATCATCACGGGGATATGTCGCCAACGACTGTCGGCCTTGATGGCTTTGAGGACATCCAGACCGATCATGCCTGGCATGTTCCAGTCCAGCAGAACCAAGCCAACCTCTTGGGAAAATTGCTCCAGAACCTTGAGTCCAGCCTCGCCATTTTCGGCCTCAAGCACCTCATATCCCAACATCGCCCCGATGCCGGAGATGACGCGACGGATGGTCCTGGAATCGTCAATCGTCAATAACTTCATTGTAAACCATCCCCACCCATGACGGTGTAGAGAGCGCCATGTTCAAACACGTTTTGGACGAAACAAAGCCGCCCCTTTGACAATCACCTGCTCAAAAGCATCGGTATAACCCCTGGGAGATTCGGATGCCCCTATGGCCATCCAGCCATCTTTGGCCAGCCCACGATGAATCTTCTGGTAGATGTCCTTTTTCAGCTCTTCAGAGAAATAAATCAGCACATTACGACACATGACAAAATCAAACTGCCCGTGCTGGCTAAAATCATCCTTAAGATTGAACTGTTTGTATTCGACAAGAGAGCGAATTTCGGGTTTGACTTCATGTACCATACCGTTTTTGGTAAAATATCTCTCTAAAAAATCGGGTTTCATCCCCCGAGAGATGGCCAGTTGACTGTAACGGGCGGTTTTGGCTATGACAATGGCCGATGGTGAGATATCGGTGCCAAGAATCTTGAATTTGGCCAGTCCCGGAGCCTTAGCCCCCATTTTTTCCACAGCCTCGTGCAGCAGCATGGCGATAGAATAAGGCTCCTGACCCGTGGAACAAGCGGCCGACCAGATACGCACCGTCTGCGTCGCCGCCTTGGCAACCAGATGGGGAACCACTGTTTCGGTAACAGCCGTGGCAAACGAAGCATCACGAAACCACAAGGTTTCATTGGTCGTCATGGCGTCAATAACCTTGTTGCGCAATGGTCCAGCATCTTTCTTGAGTTTTTCATGCAAATCAAAAAAATTTTCACAACCATTCTGAACCAAAAGCACCGTCAACCGATTCTCGACCAGATATTCCTTACCCTCGTTGACCAAAATACCGCTCTGATCGTGCAAAAACTTGCGAATAAGCTGAAATTCTTCCTTGGAAATCGCCATTTCTATCTTCCCCCACTTCCGCACAGATCGACGATTTTGGGTCCAATCTCGTCCAAAGGAAGGGAGAGGTCTGACAACCCCTTCTCATCCACCGACCGGGGCATACCATACACGACGCAAGTTTTTTTATCCTGAGTAATGCAAAAAGTCCGACCCGCCCGCTTGAGGGCATCCACACCGTTGGCTCCGTCACGCCCCATACCGGTCAGTACGATGGCGAGAATCCGCCCCTGAAAAGTGGCCATGGCCGACATAAAAAGCACGTCCACCGCCGGCCTGCATTCGTTAACCTTAGGGCCGTCGTTGAAAACGATTTTTAATCTACGGTTTTCAGATACCAAAGTCATATGCCGCCCACCCTGGGCTATCAAGATGTCACCCGGCTCCACCCACTGAGCATCCTGGGCTTCCCGAACCTCCAAACCCGACGTCCGCGTCAACTGGGCCGCCAGCGAAGCGGTAAAAACCGGAGGCATATGCTGAACGATCAACATGGGCACCGGCAATTTTTCCCCGATCTTCCCTAACAACTTGGTCAAGGCGGCCGGTCCCCCAGTGGAAGATCCCACCAAAATCAGTTCAGGGACATCCAGAGCGGCCTTTGCAGGCACCACCGCCTTCGGCACAGATCCCCCTCCCGAAACCACCACCCGTGTGCCAGGAACGCCCAACGCCGATAAACCCCTGGCAGGTGCCAATCCGGCGGGAGAAACCACACCCGATCCTTTACCACCAGGCTGTGACCGCACGGCAGAAGCATCAACCCGGCGCACCCCGGTCAACGGTCCCTGTACCCTAGAAGAGTCCGCCTTGTCAACCGTTCCCTCCGACTTGCCGCTGGCCTCCCCCTCGACAGCCTTACCAACATCGGCACCTTTGCCATCGCCCGCACTCTTCTCTTTGAGAATAACGGACAGAATCGGTTCCAAATCTTTGCGCAACGCCTCCTTGGCCCGATCAACGTTGCTCTCCATGGGCTTGGTAATAAAGTCCAACGCGCCGGCATTGAGACATTCCATGATGATGTTGGCATTGGAGCGCGACAACCCACTCACCATCACCACCGTCACATGGGGAAAGCGTTTGCCAATCTCCTTCAGACTGGCCAGCCCGTCCATGACCGGCATTTCCACATCCAAAAGCACCACATCAGGGCGATCCGGATCCCCGGAACCAAACTGGCTGGTGATCTTGTCCAGTGCCAGCTTGCCATTGGAAAGAGTCGCCGTCACCTGGATTCCAGGTATGCTCTCGACGACCTTTTTCATGATCATCCTGTAAGTGATCGTGTCGTCTACAACCATCACCTTGAGGGGACTCGCCACTGATTTTCCTTGCACCCACTTAAGTCTAACGGATACCCAGTCCCAACTATTGGTACGTCCAACGATAGACCGCCTCAGCCTGATTCCCCGCTCCACGGTAGACCAACTCACTACACAAAGACCGTATCAAAGCAATGCCACGCCCCCCATGGCCACTGTTACCCTCCAGTTTGGACTGAACCCTGGTAAAATCAAAACCCGGTCCGCTATCCTGCAGCCGGATACGAATCGCACCACCGACCCGCCTGCCATCCGTTGAACTCACGACCGGTTCGTGGATCAAACTGAGCCGTATAAATCCCGACTCCATAACAGCAAGCCTTTCTTCCCTCTGGTTATAATATTCAATAAAGCCCGTGGGCGTTTTCTTCATATCGGTATCCAACCCCAGCAACCCATGATCCAGGGCGTTGGACAGCAGTTCCGCCAAGATGGTATAAAGCCTCTCCCTGTGACCGGTCGGTGCCTGGATGGACATTACGGCATTAATCACCGTAGGCAAGGGATCGACATTTTTCAGGGTTCCCGCGTCAAAAGAAAACGCAATTTCCCAAGGTGCCGGCGGCAGACTTTTTTCTGATCGCCTTGGCACCCCGCCAGGAGGCTCCTCGCCAGCCCGCGAACAATCAATCTCCAACAGACTGATATCATCGGACTGATCGGCATCCCCTCGAAAAACCCTCAATGAACCAAGTATATTATCAAAAATATGCTCGGGATTGACCTGCCCGTTGAAGTGGGACATCAAACGATCCAACCCAAACATTTCGCCACCGAGGTTCGGGGCCTCAATTAAACCGTCGGAGTACAAAAAAACCCGGTGCTCCGGTTTCATCTCCATGATTTCCATCTTGCGATCTTCACGCGTCAGGGCCGTCACCCCCAAAGGCAGACGTGTGGAAATCAACCGCCGTACAACCCGACCGGCACCATCGGTAACCAGTATGTCAGGCAAACCACCGTTCCAAACCATCAACGACTGTTGGCGAAAATCCACCTCAATCAGACAGGCAGCACAAAACATACGCGTCGGCATCACCGCGATCAGCTTGGCATTCATCGCCTCCACCAATTCACTTAGCGAAAACCCCTGCGCCGTCATTTCATAAAAGATTTCCGCCAATGGCATGGCACCCACCGCCGCCGACAATCCATGCCCAGTAAAATCACCCAACATAATGTGCAGCCCACCCGCCGGATTATACGCAGCCACCAACAAATCGCCATTAAACACCGACATCGGAGATGTCCATCGCTTCAGACAGGGGGCATCCAGAAGATTGCCCGCCGACACAATCTTGGCAAACAGGTGCTGACCCACCTCCATTTCCTGCTGCAGCTGCTCCTGATGCCGCTCAACCTTTTCCTTCTGCCGCCGCAACTCGCCATGCAACCTGCGAATACGCTCCATGGCGTCGATCTTGGCCTGAAGTATGGTCCGGTTGAACGGTTTTGTGAGAAAATCGTCGCCGCCGGCATCAATACACTGTACCAGGGACTCTTCGTCGGTCACCGCCGTCAAAAATATGATAGGGACAAAACGATTGGCCACCAATCGCTTGATTTCCCTTGCCGCTTCATACCCGTTCATCTGCGGCATACGTATATCCATCAACACCAGATCCGGATTTTCCCTGCGGAAAACATCCACCCCCTCGACACCATCATGGGCAATCACCACCGCATGGCCATCCCGCGCCAAGAGTCGATTAAGTATGGTGCTGTTGATACGATCATCATCAACAATAAGAATTTTCATGCCAAAGGACCAATCCAGGTCATAAAACGATCAGCTTATCTTGAATAACCGCTGGAAATTGGCCGTTTCAAGTATCTTCCTTATTTCAGGCTTGGCATTGACAATTTCAATGTCCGACTCATTGGTACCCGCCTCCTCTCGCAACAACAGCAACATTCCAAGAGCCGAAGAGTCAATATACTCGGTACCCGACAGGTCGATGACAAATTTCCTTCCCTTCTGGCCTTTGCTGGTATCTTCCTGATAGGCGGTTCGAAATTGGGAGTGCATTTCAAAGTTAAAACGCCCCTTGATGTTGATCACTGTTTCACGCTCCGCCCGTTCGACGGAAATGGTTCCAGACATCTCATGCTCCCACTCGTAAAGGTTTCACACGACGCAGACCCGCCCACAATCCCGACCGGATCCACACGACGGTCTGCCCAGGTACCCAACCAACTAAAAAAGTTCAACTTCACCTTCGTCCATGGAACTTTGTTGCACCGCTCCACGATCCACCGCATTGAAGCTGGCCTGTTGTACTTCCAACATTTGTTGCAAACGCAGCAACTGCTCAGGTTGGCTCAAGCCATCCACAAACAGAATATCCGCATCCATCGTCTGGGAAAAGCTTTCCAAAACAGCAAATTTCTTTTCCATGCTGCCGGAAAGCTGGGTCACCATATCCTCAAACTGCATGGACATGATCGCAACACCCACCTGGGAACTGATCTGATCGGCCAGCCCGGTCACTTTGTGGATGGTTTCCTCGGTAAACCGGTCAATTTCGCTGACCTCGTGCATCATCTCGTCAACCCGGCCCTTGGAATCAATGGCAAAGCTCATATCCTTGGAGGCCATGATTTCAATGATCCCTTTGGCCTCCTCGATGTTCTTTTTGGATTTACGTACCACTCCGTTGATACGATCACTGAACTCATGGGAGTTGCGTGCCAGCTTACGCACCTCGGAGGCCACCACCGAAAAAGCCTCACCCGCCTGCCCCGCACGGGCCGCGACAATGCGGGCATTCAACGACAACACGTTGGTCTGTTCGGCGATGCCGTTGATGTCTTGCAACAGTTCAACAACCTCATTCATTTGCATCGACAGCTCGTCAATCCGATGCACCATCTCCATGCTCTGCCGACTTACCAGGATAATGTGATCGACAAAGGTTCTCAATATTTTATCGGTCTCACTGACAAAACCGCGTATGTTGACCTTCTTTTCCCCACCACCACTTTTGCTATCCGCACCGCCCCCTGTCGTATCCATGGAGGAGGTCAAAGCCGTAACCAAGCCGAGTTGTCGGTCAGAACTGTCCCGCAAACCGTTGAAACTGTCCGTCAGCTTGCCAATGGCATCCTGGACCAAGCCTTTGACCTGCCCCATTTCAAAACGGACGCTTTCCAGTTCACGCCTGTATTCGTTCGCAATTTCCTCGGCTATTCGCCTGGCGTCTTCTTCCATGCATCAAACCGACATCTGGACACTAAAAAGTCCCGAATACCAGTCCCCTGGGCAATTCTACGTTGACTCCGCAGGCTTCCGACCACCTGGCACAACCTCCATCAAGTTCGCCAACACAACCAACACGGCTCCAAGGGACATGATGCCCCTAGGGCAAAAACCTTGAATCGGGCCATGATACTCGTTTCGGCCACAACACTTCAGACAGGGAAACTTTCTGCTTGAAGTCAAAAGCAAAAATAAAAAACGGGGCAGAAAGCTTTTTTCTGAGCGTCGTGCCCTGCGGGCAAAAACCAAAACCTTGGGGGGTTTGCCCCCCAAACCCCCATAGGCATGAAGCTTTTTGTTTAAGTTCAAAAACAAAACCTTGGAGGCTCTGCCTCCAAACCTCCGCCGGGGGGGATGCCCCCCCCCGGACCCCCGCAATAATTTTTGCCAAACTTTGTTTTTCCGACACATCAAGACCACCCACGCAAACCGACAAAATGAGAAATCCAGCTAACCCGATGGCCGCTCATCGAATCCCAAAACGGTAGCCACATCCAGAATAATCAACAAATTTCTTTCAAATTCAACAACCCCGTGGACAAAATCAGCGGAGATGCCACGCATGTTAGCCGGCGGCGGCAAAATATTGTCATCCACAATTTCCCTGACATCGCCCAACTGGTCCACCGCCAGACCCACGGGATCCTCCCACGGACATTTGCTCTCGGCCAGGGCAGGGTTGATCTTAAGCACCTCGCTATGGGTCTTCATGATCACATTATACTGTTTAATCGTCGCATGATCGGCCACTTCATCGTCGGACCACCCCAGACGTTTTTTCAGATCGAACAGGGTGATCACCCGACCGCGTATGTTCAACATGCCACGAATATAGTCCTGCGATCCCGGTACCGGGGTGCACTCCATCGACCGGTTAATCTCCCGAACCAAAACAATGTCGATACCCAGATAAAGCTCCCCCAGGGTGAAAGTGCTGATAAGCATGACCGTATCTCTCTCATAGAACTACGTTTTCTGGCCGTACCCAACAGGAGACCATCCTGTCTTTGACTGCAACCGCGAAGGCCTGGGCAGACCAACCATGGCCAACACACGCGCCCTCCCCCACCGCCCTTCCATAGTGGTTTCGATCATCGTTCTTGCATTAACGATACCACTTTAAGCAACCTGTTTTTATCAATGGCGGGGACACAACTGACAAACCCCGCCTTGAAACATTTTTGCTCCACATCCGAGGAAATGGAGGATGTTGTCGCAATCATGGGGATTTCGGCGTGGATTGTCGAAGGAACTTCATGGGCCAACTCAAAGCCATCCATCCCCGGCATGTTAAGATCGGTCACCAGCAGGTCAAATTCGCTGTTTTTCAACTTGGTCAGTGCGACATGACCATCTTCGGCCTGTTCCACCTCAAATCCCACCGACTGAAGATAATTGCTGGTCAACGCCCGCAAAAACGGGGTGTCATCCACCACCAGAGCGCGCAAACCGGTCCTGTCCACCTGGGCCTGAACATGGGGCATTTCGATACCCGCCAATACCAGAACGGTGTTGACATCGGGAAACAACACAACCCGATCATCAATCTGCGCCGAACCAAACAACCCTTCGGCGCGAATGGCACGGCAATCCAGATCGATGTGGGTCTCCCGCGTGTCGATAATACGGGAGAAAATCAAACCTGCCTGAATATTGGGAATGTTGGGCACCACCATGCACAAATCGGCATCCCCCTCTTCCTCGGGATCACCACCGCTGTACCCCATCCCTTCCAATCCCATGACCTGGTCGGGATAAACAGCCCGGAATGTCCGCCCATCATAGCGCACATAAGGCAACCCACCGATGGTATCCAACAGTTTGGGGGAAATTTTTTCCACACGCCGCACCATGCTGTGGACGATGCCCATGATCAAACCCGTCCCCGTCTCCAGCAAAATGATGTTTTGGCGTTCCCGCAAAGCCGCGCGCCGTTCTTCGTCCAGATCCATGCGCGTCGCCCGTTCGACGTTGGAAAAATTAATCTTGGCCTGCTCCATCAGACCGGCGTAGTCGATGATGAGAGCGACGCTACCGTCGCCCAGAATGGTGGTGGCGGAAAAGCAAAGATTGTCTTTGAAATACGACGGCAAAGGTTTGACGACGATTTCTTCACTGTCCAGCACCTCGTCCACAACCATGCCGAACTCGTTGCCACCCACATTAAGGACCATCACATAGGCGACCAAGTTATTGGGATCACGACGGTCAACGGGTTCGTCACGCCGATCCGGGACTTCCTTAAGTCCCGACGATGCAGCAAGCCCCGCCGATCCCCCAATCCGCGCCGCCTCGCGCGCCTTGCGCGCCTGCGCCCGCCGATCAGAAAGCCGCTCACGCCGGTCACTGCTGCCCGTTCCCGGCGGCCATACCCGCGACACCCCCAGAACGTCAGCCAGATCCACCAACGGCAGCAGCATGTTTCTAAGCCGCAAAACCGGCGCGTTGCCCACGGTTTCGATCTGATTGGCCCGATCCGATTCGGCGATGCGAACAATCTCCACCAAGCCAATCTCGGGAATGGCAAACCTTTGGTTGCCCGAGGAAACAATCATGGCGGGGATGATGGCCAAAGTCAGCGGCAGTTTAAGAATGATGGTGGTACCCTTGCCCACCTTGGACTGCACCGAGACCGTCCCACCAAGTTTTTCAATGTTGGTACGCACCACATCCATGCCAACGCCACGTCCCGACACGTCGGAAACCTTCTTGGCCATGGAAAGACCTGGGGCGAAGATCAGGCTTAAGGCATCCTCTTCACTCATGGCATCGGCCTGGCGTTCGGTGATCTGACCCCGTTCCAAAGCCTTCTGCTTGACACGTTCGGCATCAATGCCGGCACCGTCGTCGGAGAGAGAGATATTAACCAAACCGTTTTCGTGATAGGCAGCCAATTCCACCTGACCCGCTTCGGGTTTGCCAATTTGGGTACGTTCCTGCGGCAATTCAATGGCGTGATCGGCAACGTTACGGATCATATGGGTCAGCGGATCGGACAAATGCTCAATCACCGATTTGTCCAGATCAACCTCGCCACCGCGAATTTCCAGATCGATTTTTTTCTCCAGTTTGCGCGCCAGATCGCGCACAATTCGCGGAAATTTGTTGAACACCACACTCACCGGCTGCATCCTGGCCTGCATGACCTTTTCCTGGATACGACTGGTGATGGAATCCAGATTTTGGATCAGGGGGCCAAAATGGGGAAACTGGGTCTGCACTTCCACAGCAGCCCGGGTCATCTGGTTGCGAGCCAACACCAGCTCCCCGGCCATGTTGATCAGCTCGTCCAGCAGAGAAACGCTGACACGCAACGTTTCCTCCACCGCAGGGGGGCCCCCACCCTTGGAAGCACCTCCCCCACTCATCTCACGGCCCTTACCCGTAGTGACTATCGCCACCGAACCAGGATCGGGCCGACGCAACCTTGGCTTGAAGCCGACATCTTCCTCAACGACCGCCTCAACGACTTTCTCTGTGGTATCGGCTTGGGCCTGGGCATGACGGGCGGCTTCAGCGGGGCTCATTCCCTTGGGTGGTGCCACCTTACGCGCCAGATCGACAGGTATTTCGAGACGTTGCATCCGAGAAGAATCGGTCTGAAGCAGTGAAACCAGGAGATCCTCTTCCAGGACCGTGGTGATCAACAGGTCAAGAACCACCCCAGAATACCCTTCCAGATCCTGATCCCCGGCAATGGCGGGGTCGGTATCCACCACCTTGCCGACCGAAGAAAGCAGTGCCTTGGTCTGGTTGAAACGCACCCTTTTTTCGGGACCGGTCCCCTCGGTATCAAGGTGGAATAAGAAAAACCGTCGCCCGTGAACAATGGCGTCGGCAACGATTTCGGAATAGTTACCGAGATCAAAACCCGCCCCGACAGGTGCCGTCGCACTCATGCTGACAACAGCTTCCTTGGGTACGGATGCCTTGGGTGGTGCTTTGGGGGCGGCGGCCTTGGGTGCCGCCTTGGAAGCGGCAGCCTTGGGCGCCGCCTTGGAAGCAGGAGCAGGGGGTGCCTCGGCAACCGGAGGCTCTCCGGAAACCTCCGCCTCTGGAGCAGGTTGCGCTACCGGGTCTTCGGGGGGAGACGCATCCTTCTTGGTTTCGGGTGGTTTCTCCGCCGCAGGTTTGGCGTCGGCCTTGGCAGCCCCACCCGCCCCTGAGGATTCACCATCCAGCACCGCCTGGATAACCCGAACCTCCTCACTGGCGTCCACCGAACCGCTGGCAGACACGTCCCCGATCATGGCCTTGAGCTTGTCCAACCCGGACAGCAGGCTGTCGGTCACCGCTGGGGAGGCCGACATGGTCCTTTCCCGGACTTTGCCGAGAAGGTTTTCCATGATGTGGCTCAACTTGGTAATGTTGGTCAGTCCAAAGAAACCCGCAGACCCCTTGATGGAATGGACACCCCTGAACAGCCTGTTGATAATCTCCGGCTCGGTGTCATCACCGTTTTCCTCCAACGTCAGGAGGTCGGGTTCAATAGTCTCAAGATGCTCGGAAGCCTCCTGAACAAACATACCCAATAGCTCATCATCTTCCTCGGACATAACGAACCTTCACTCATTGCTGGGGTAGAAGCGAATTGCCACACCGTGCATTTTTGACCATCGCAGCCTTTAAATCAAGCTTACTCATTGAAAAACATGTCCGAATCCCCATATTTTCTTGTTCCGCTCGCAATCATGCCACCATTGGCCCGCAAAAAAGATACCTCGGCGGAAAGATTTGCCGTTTGCAATTGGTGCGGGAATCGATTATACAATGGGATCTCGCTTCATCGTGCTCTTGGAGAAAGAAGGGCCGTTTGGCCCAACTGTTCTCCTAATCTTTTTAGAGGGGCGACATGTGCCTGCAGCGCATTACCAGCCGCCATCAGCCGAACCCGCCTTCCTCATTGGCAATGTAACGATGGCGAGCCATCCATCGTTTGTTAGGGTCACGGAAGTTTTCCGTCGCTGGTAAGAAGGCCGACGAACTAATAAAAACCATTACGGGAGGAGGATCATGAAAAAATCGGTGGTTTCGGAGATCATGAGCGAGCCCGTCGCTGACAACAACGATACCCATCTGTGGATGGCTGTCATGGACCGGGCTGTACGAGACCTGATCGCGTTGGAAAAATACCGCCAGGATCCTGCTGTCATGGAGGATCCGGTCTTTCGCTACGATTACCGCACCTTGAAAAAATGGTTCCATTCCTCTTCCATGGAGCCCGGTTCCTTTAACTGGATCTGCTCCCTGGTCAATATCGATCCCAAGTGGGCACTGAATCGACTGGAAGAACGCCTGAAGGTTTGTCTCATCCCTGACTCCGGCAGGAAGGCTCGCGTGGAGCGTGTGGAACTGGGTGACACAAAAACCGACGTGTCTGCAGCCTTTGCCGCTTAAGGTTTTGCGGTCGATCTCCATGAAGCGTACCATCTGCGCGATTGACCGTCTGGCGGAATGATGTCTCCCCTCGCCCCCTTCCTCTCCCCTTGACAGGTGGACGTTGCGCCCGTCGGGATGCCAAGCCTGAGGCTATGCCTGGGTGTCCTGGGGTTGAGGGGGGAGGAAGGGAGCTGCCGCTTGCCTTGGCTGGTTGGTCGGTCTCCCTTTAACCTGGAAACTCTCTGGAACCATGTCTCCTCCCGACCCTTCTCCCCCACCCAAGAGTCCGATACCGGAATCCTGGAAGCGTGGAACCCGGTTTCTGGGTTCCCGTCATGCCATTCTCGGCGGTGCCATGGCATGGCTTTCGGAGCACAATCTTGTCTCTGCCATTTCCGAAGCCGGTGGTTTCGGTGTGTTGGCCTCTGGAAACATGCCCCCGGCAAAGTTGCGCCAGGAAATCCAGGCGACCCGTGCCCGCACTGCCAATCCTTTTGGTGTCAACCTGATCACGCTAAACCCGGAGTTGCCGGAATTGTTGCGTGTCGCCATTGAGGAACGGGTCAGTCATTGTGTTCTTGCCGGGGGTCTTCCCGACCAACCCACGATTGATGCCCTGAAACAAGCAAACATCAAGGTTATTTTATTCGCCCCTTCCCTGGCCCTAGCCAAAAGATTGCTCAAACGCGGTGCCGACGCCTTGATCATCGAGGGACACGAAGCGGGTGGTCATGTCGGGCCGGTATCGACCTCTGTTCTGGTCCAGGAAATTCTTCCCCATCTTGAGGAAGTTCCTGTTTTTGCCGCCGGAGGCATTGCCAACGGCAAGATGGTTGCGGCATTGGTTGCCATGGGGGCGGCTGGTTGTCAATTGGGGACACGTTTCGTTGTAGCCCATGAGTGTATTGCCCACGCCAACTTTAAAAATGCCTTTTTGCGTGCCCAGTCCCGCGATGCCCAGGTAACGGCGCAATTTGATTCGGTGCTGCCAGTCATTCCGGTACGTGCGCTGGTCAACAAGGGGACACAAAATTTCAACTCTTTGCAATTGCGTCTGATCCAGGAAGTCAAAGCGGGTACCAAAGAGAAAAAAGCGGCGCAATTGGAACTGGAACACTTTTGGGTTGGTGCCCTCAAGCGGGCCGCCATCGATGGAGATGTAGAGAACGGTTCCGTCATGGCTGGTCAAAGTGTTGGCCTGGTCAACAGTGCCCAAAGCGTTGGTGCGATCATGGAAGAATTGACCTCCCTGCTGCGCTGACGTAACCATTCGTTCCCCCCAGAAAAACCCACAAGACCTGATCACCTTTGCCCCCGTTCTCCTCCCTCAAAGAGGCAGAAACTGCCCTTTGCGGCAATTCAAGATGACCCATTTTTACCTACCATCAATCTACTCAATTGAAAAATATACACTTTTACTTTTGGCATGACAGTTGAATAGCTTTCCTTGGAAGTTTCCGGTGTTCCTCTCTTCAAGCCAAATGATAAAAACTGCCATGATTCCATTGAACATGCCCCTTCCGGAAGTACAGATGCCCAAACAAACGGGTACCGCTGCCAATTCTTCGGTCAATTCGACACAAACGGAAGAAAATTTTGCGAAGGAGCTTGACCGGGCCGCAACCGGCAAACAGCCGGAAACCCAGAAAACCGCCAAAGATCCTGAAACCGTCAAATCACAGCAGGAAAAGATTGCCGAAAAGCAAGACGCCGCGAAAGACGACGTGGACCAAAAAACCAATGCGAGTCAAAGTCAAAAAGACGCGCTTGGGAAAGAGGTCAACAGGAAAACCGAGGGGGCCGAAAAGGGAGAGAAAACCGAAAAGGGAGAGAAAACCGAAAAGGGAGAAAAAACCGAAAAGGGAGAAAAAACCGAAAAGGGAGAAAAAACCGCCCGACGCCGCAAAGGGACCGCTGCACAAGATGCAGAGGATGCGGTAGCTGTCGGTACCCCCCCGTGGTCCATGGTCGTCAACAACCTCCCAATTGTCACAACGATCAATCCCCAACTGACGCCGATACACGGCCAGATGATTCCCGGACAGAACACCATGGAAGGTGGTATAGGGGAACCCCCTGGGCTGGGAGGACCGGCCAAAGGGGGATGGATGAGCAACCCTGTGGAATTGGCCATAGCAGGTATCAAGTCGTCCCAGGCGACGGGAAAACGTGGTGGTCAGGAGGGTACATCCCCGCAGATGGCCGGACTTGGCCTGAGCAATCAACGTAGCGGCGCAACCAGCCAAGTCATCCAACATACCGCCAAAGCCCCGATGTCGGCCAGTTCGCCCACCTTTGGCGATGATCTGGCGGAACAGATCGGGAGGATACGACTGATATCAAGACCGGGAATGACCGAGCAGGTTCGCATCAATCTGGTTCCCCGTGACCTTGGATCTCTGGATGTACGTCTGCAAGTAGACGATGAAAATCGCGTCCATCTGCTGATCACCGCCGAAACCGAAGCGGCACGCGACATTCTCAACAAACAAATGCCACAGTTGCGTGAAGCTCTCGCACGCCAGGAGTTCGGCCTGGGTGAGATTTCGGTGCAGGTCGATCAACGCCAGAAAGGCGATCAGACCGGACAAGGTTTTGAATGGCGTGAAAACCGCAGGAATTCATCGCAGAACGAAGCGGAACCGATCACCAGCACCGGCCCATCGCTACCCAGGATCAACCGCCCGTGGACACCGGGTCAAGGGCTGTCGGTTTTCGCCTGAAGGCGGGAGAATCACCCGCAACCTGGGGGAAAAATTTGCCCCAGAGGAATGGAAATCCCGACTCCAAGGCGAAGGAAAAATGGCACTCTGTCGGATTGTTATGATGAAAAACATTGAATATCAATATTTTACATTAAAAAGCGGGTTAGGCATAGAATTTGAATAACGGATCGTAACACCGACTTTCCAAGCCATCTGGCTGCAAAAACTTCCCAAGTCGATCCGGTCAAAGGTCAAGCGTCAGGAGATAGAGATATGATCGTCAATGGCACTTTTGGTTCCGTACCCACAACCCCGACGGATGCCGGAAAATTTACTTCCTCCAAACAGGATGCGGGAAAACTGCAAGCCGATTTCCTGAAAATGCTGACCGCGCAACTGGAACACCAGGATCCGCTGGAGCCTATGGACAACACCGAGATGACCGGTCAAATGGCCCAGTTTTCGTCTCTGGGTGAACAGCAGAAAAGCAACGATCTGTTGCAGCAGCTTATTTCCATGCAGTCGGTGGATCAGGTCAACGCGGCGGTCGGATATATGGGCAAGCAGGTGGCCACCGTCGGCAATCGAACCTTGTCGGAGAATGGTCAGGCAACGGTGCATTTCCAGATGCCCGAAAGCGGTGCCGCCACCATCAGTCTTTTCGACGAAAGCGGTCGGTTGGTAAAATCCTTGGATCCGCGTCTCTTCAGTGCGGGAGAGCAAAGCTTCACCATCAGCGATGAAAAACTGCCCAAAGGATTATTGACTTTTTCAGTGGCCATACAGGGGGCCGAAAGCAACACGGCAGTCACCACCTACGAAACAGGGGAGGTCACTGGAGTCGTCAATAATCCAGAGTCCGGAGTCACTCTGGAGGTCAACGGCCACTCCGTCAACTTGGCCGATGTCCGGCGTGTGGAACAACTGCCGCGCAAAGTGCCATCCGCGCCGGAAAGTTGAGCCAAGTCGGGCGTTCGAAAAATAACAAACACAGTCTGACCAGCGCATTGTTTCAGGAGAGCATTCATGTCCATCATTCAAGCCATGTTCGCAGGTTCCAGTGCCTTGACCAATTTTGGTGAGGCCATGACGGTAATCGGCAACAACTTGGCTAACGCCAACACCACTGCATTCAAAGCCAGCAGTTCCTCCTTCGAGGACGTACTGATCCAGACGGTGGGCAGCCAGGGCAACGGGGCCTCGACCCAGGTTGGGACCGGCGTCGGTCTTGCGGATGTGCGTCAAGACATGTCTCAGGGTTCCTTTTCCGCCTCTGCCAATGTCACCGATCTTTCCATTGATGGCAAAGGTTTCTTCATGGTGAAGGATGTCACCCTCGATTCCAAAAGTGCAGTGGATGAGAGTGGTCGCCCCATGGACACTTTTTTCACCCGCGCCGGTGGTTTTACCAAGGACAAAAAGGGGGATTTGGTCACATCGGGAGGGATGGTGCTGCAAGGATGGGAATTGGATGAGGACGGCAATCAAAGTGCCGGTGGTTTGACCAATCTCAACCTGGCCAAGTTCGTCAACGTTGATCCCACCGCCACCAGCCATGTCAAGGTGGGTGCCAACCTGGATGCCAGCACTCAAGCCAAGGATATATCGACCAAATACAATCCCGAAGATCCCTCAACCTACGATTTTTCCACATCGGTACGCGTATTCGATACCAAGGGAACCGGGCACAATGTGGAAATTCATTTCCGCAAGCTCCCCATGGCCATTCCCTCCACAACCACCGGCGGCGACGCCACGAAAAAAATTCGCTTTGACATAGGGGATCCTACAGGAAAAGCGTTTGTGGAAGGCCAGGAAGTCAAAGTTCCCGTCTCGTTCACATCGCTCAAGGACAATACCGAAATCCTCGGTGAATATGCTTACAAGGTGACCAAGGCTGACGTTGGCAAAAAAACCATCAGCACTGAACTCAAGGTTTCTGACATAAAGGCCAAAGCAGACGGCAAAGCACCCGCCCTCCTTGACGGGGTGCGTTACAAATTGAAAGCCGAGGCCCCAACGGGAGGCACGATGACAGTCTCCAACGTGACCGGTGATGATGGTGTCTCTGAGATCAAGGGCGTAGACAATGACAACACCTGGGAATGGCATACGGTGGTACAAAGCAGCGAGTTGGATCTGAAGCAGCGGGGGGCCAATTCCACAACGCTGACCGCCCTGGATTTGGACAAGACCAACGTCAAGGCGGCCCCGGATGGTGCCAGTTATTCTTCGGGACGCTTGGTGTTCGACAATCAGGGAAAACTGGTCCAGGAGGGATCGCCCCCGATCAAGTTCCAGTTTTTGGGTGCCGAAACCCAAGAGATTCTGTTTGACTTCGGTGACGCCATAGGCAAACAGGGGGATGCCACCAACGATTTTTCCAAAAAAACGCTGGAATTGACCTATTCCGATACCACCCTGGCCTCCGATATCGACAATACCGGTGCTGACGGCTGCCTCCAGGTCACCAGCGGTTTTGCCACCCTGCGTCTGGAACAGGACGGTTTCCCCTCCGGCTACCTGGACAAACTGGCAGTCAACCAAAAAGGCGAGGTGATCGGCAATTTCACCAACGGCCAGAGCAAAAAACTCTATCAAGTGGCTTTGGTGGATTTTGACGACGAAACCTCTCTGGAACAGGTGGGATCCAACCTGTTCGCCGAAACCGTCGCCTCGGGACTTCCCAGGGTCGGAGAACCAACCAGTGGTCGTCTGGGTGAAATTCTCTCCTACTCCCTGGAACAGTCCAACGTAGACATGTCGGCCGAGTTTGTCCGCATGATCACCACTCAGCGCGGGTTCCAGGCCAACTCACGCATCGTCACCGTCACCGACGGCATGCTGGAGGAACTCCTGGCCCTCAAACGGTAATCGGCAGGCAACACACCCAGACGGAAAAATCATCTTAGAAGAGGATTTTCCTCCTGGAGGATCGCCTGTCAGACCCGCCTTTTCGCGGGGCCTCCTGTCTTGGAAATTTGGTTGCCGAAAATCATGGAAGACGTTGTGGGAACAGTGATATGCTGTTAATGTAAAGTAGCGGTCGGGGCTGTCATCTCTTTAAAGGTGAAACATGGCGGAAGATTCGGAAAAAGAAGAGTCTGGAGGCGGCGGCGGTGGTGGCGGTGGGATGATCAAGATCATCCTGCTGGTTGTCGGTCTTCTGGTTGGTGCGGGTGGCGGCTTCTACCTCGGCAAATCGATGGGAGAACAAAAGGCTGTGGAGGCCCAAAAGCTGGAACCGGCCGCCGAAACCGTCAACAAGGATCCCAACAGCATGGTGGGGGAAATGTTCAAGCTGGAGCCCTTCGTGGTCAACTTAAGCGAACCACGGGGCAACCGCTATCTGAAATCCACCATCGAACTGGAAATGGACGGGGAAGCCCTCGGGGCGGAACTGGAACGGCGCAAAGCGCAGCTCAGAGACACCATTCTGCAGCTCCTGACATCCAAATCGTCGCAAGAGTTGCAGGCATTGGAAGGAAAATTCCGGTTACGCGACGAGTTGCTCAGTCGCATCAACGCCATGCTGGTCAACGGCACGGTTACACGGGTGTATTTTACCGAATTTGTCATCCAATAACAGAGCCGACATGACTCAAGTTCTATCCTCTGAAGAAATCGATGCCCTGATGCAGGGATTGGAGGAAGGTTCCATCGATCTGGAAGCCGCCGATGGTGACCTGCCGGAGGCGGCTGACGAAAAAAAGGCCACCCCCTTCTTTTTCGGTCAAAAAACCTCCATCCGCGTCGGGGCCATGCCGGGGCTGGACCTGATCAATGAGCACTTGGCGTCGCAGCTTTCCTTCAAGTTGAGCCAAAAAGTGGGTCGCGAGGTCCATGTTCAGCCTAAAACCACCACCAATCAAATTTTTGGTCGCTTTCTTCACGGGCTAGATCCTCCCATTTTCATCAGCATCCTGCGGGTGGAGCCGACTCAGGCCATGAGCCTGATCTCCATCGACGGCGATGTGATGTACCATATCCTCGAAGGTTTTTTTGGCGGCAGTGGCGACTCCGAGCGGCCCTACCGCAATTTTTCCACTTTCGAGATGAAGGTCATTGATCGCATCATGGATGTCACCCGGGAACAGATTGAACTTTCCTGGAAAAAATTGGACAGTTCCTTCAAGCTGATCCTAACCCGTTGGGAAAACCAACCCCAGTTTGCTGCGGTCATGCCGTTGGATGAAACCGTTTTTCTCATCTCCTTCGCCGTGGAAGTCGGCGATGCCGAAGGCAGCCTGACCGTATGCTATCCCTCTGTCATCCTTGAACTCTTTAAACAACAACTCAAGGTCGGCTTTCAACAGAAGGATCAGGTGGAAGGGTCTTCCGCCTGGATCGATTCCCTGGTGCATCAACTGGGAATGGTGCCCCTGCGGGTCTCTCCGGTCATTTCCAACGAGGCCATGTCGGTTCAGGATATGTTGAATCTGAAAAGGGGGGATGTTATTACCCTCAGTAATGACCTGTCCAAAGATATTACGGTCGAAGTCGAGGGAAGAGTGAAATTTCTTGCCAAGGCGGGTATCGTCCACGGCAAAAAAGCGGTCAGGATAACTCAGATTGTCCCGGAAGATAAATAATTACACGCGTATGCGTTCACCAAGCTCGGGCGGCCATTTTTTAAAATCCCCTATAAGTGCATGGCGGTGCTGTAAATACCGACCATGACCCGCATAACCCCTTAATGGATCAGATCAGGAGAATTCCGGAATGGACGACAACGAGGCCGGCAACCTTGATTTTGACATGACCCCCCTCGAGGGGATGGATACCATGTCCGTCAGTCATGGAGTACCAAAAAACCTGGAACTCCTCATGGACGTGCCGTTGAACGTCTCGGTGCGTCTAGGCGGCGTGCGAATGCAAATTCGTGACCTGTTGAAACTCAACAAGGGGGCATTGATCGAGTTGGAAAAGGAAGCGGACGATCCCCTGGAAATCCACGTCAACGACCGCCTCCTGGCCTATGGCGAGGTGGTAATGATCAAGGACAAATTGGGTATCCGCATCACCGACATTGTTTCCCTGAACGAAAGGTTGGAGAATTTGCGGGGATGAAACGAAAAGATTGTTCTGCGACTTGGACCTGGGGCGTGCCGTTGGCGGTCATGTTCCCAGTCACTCCGGGCTGGACCGAAGGAATCGATCCGGAGTTGGATTTGTGGGCCAAAGGGGTTGAAGTCTCGGGGTATTTGCTCATTTTTATCGTCCTGGCGGCATTGGCGGTGCATCTAGCCAAACGCTACCGGCCCCATTGGGCTGCCAGTGGACCCATCCATGTCGTCGATGGCCGCACCCTGGGACCGGGAGTTGGTATCCGGCTGGTGCGTATCGGCTCGCGGGCGTGGCTACTGGGTATCACCCGCGAACGCATCTCCCTGCTTGCTGAATTAAACGCCGCCGAACTGTCAGCCACCGCGTCGGCCCATCCCATGCCACTCTCCCCGCAAAATCTGGCAGGAGTTGAACCATGAAACCATGGGTCCGATGGGGCGTCCTCCTGGTTGCGCTGATGCTTGGAGTTTCGGCGTGGATCCTGACCATGGATCCGGTTGAGGCGGCCAACATCAAACTCCCTGGCGTAACCTTCCACACCGGTGAAGCCACAGGCGAAGCCGATCCCGACCAAATCGGCATCGGACTGCAAATTCTCGCCTTCATGACTCTGTTTTCATTGGCCCCCGGCCTGTTGGTGATGGTGACCTCCTTCACCCGGGTTATCGTGGTGATGTCTTTTACCCGCCAGGCCCTCGGGCTTCAGGGACAACCACCCAACCAGGTGCTGATCGCCCTGGCCTTGTTTGTCACCATGTTTGTGATGGGACCCGTGTTCGACCGGGTTTACGACAACGCCATTCGCCCCTATCTCGACAAGCAGATCAAAGAGGAAACGGCATGGAAGCGGGCGGTGGAACCCATGCGTGCCTTCATGTTGCGCCAAACCAGAGAAAAAAACCTCTCCCTTTTTATTCGCCTCTCCGGTGAAAAAAAACCACAAAACGCCAATGATATTCCCCTGCGACTGATCGTTCCCGCCTTCATGCTGTCGGAATTGACGACCGCCTTCCAGATCGGCTTTTTGATTTACCTGCCCTTTTTGATCGTTGACATGGTCGTGGCCAGCGTCATCATGTCCATGGGTATGATGATGCTGCCGCCGCTGGTTATCTCTATGCCAGTAAAACTTATTTTATTTGTTCTTGTCGATGGATGGACACTGGTTGTTGGGTCCTTAGTGCAATCGTTTAAATAGTGTCTGATTGTGCCCGTGAACGCCACTCTTTCGCTGATAAAAGTTTGAACATAATACCTTCTGGTCATAAAACCAAAACCTTGGGGACTTCGCCCCCAACCCCCCATAGACATGAAACTTTTTGTCCAAATTATCAAAAAAAGAACCTTGGGGCGCTGCCCCAAACCCCGCCGGGGGGGATGATCCCCCCCGGACCCCCGCAAGAAATTTTGCCAAACTTTGTTTTTCCGTCTCAAAGTGACCCGGCCCATGAACGACCCCTCCCCTGAAGAACTCACCCGTTTGCACCATCTCACCCGGTTGGTACGCGAACATAACGACCGGTATCATCGGCAGGACGATCCCACCATCACCGACCATGCGTATGATCGCCTGTTTGGGGAACTGGTGGAATTGGAAGCCCGATGGCCGCACCTGGCCGATCCCGATTCCCCTACCCGCCGTGTGGGCGCCAAACCCCTGGAACAGTTTGCCAGTCTGCCCCATGGCCGCCCCATGTTATCCCTTTCCAACCGTTTCACCCCTCAGGATGTCACCGATTTTGACCGTCAGGTCGTGGAGGGATTGGGGATTGCAGAGCCGGTGGATTATCACGCCGACCCCAAACTGGATGGCCTTGCCATCAATCTGACCTACGTTCATGGCGTCCTGGAATCTGCGGCGACACGCGGCGATGGTTTGGCAGGGGAAGATGTCACACTGCAAATTCGCACCATCCCGGTCGTCCCTCTCAAACTTTTGGGAGACCAACATCCCCACAAGATGGAAATTCGTGGCGAGGCCTTCATTCCCCTGGCTCCGTTCGCAAAGATGAACGCGCAATTGCAACGACAGGGTGAAAAAACGTTTGTCAATCCACGCAATGCCGCCGCCGGAACCATTCGTCAACTGGATCCCCGGATTACGGCGCGTCGTCCTCTGACTCTTTTTTGTTACGGCTTGGGTTTGGTTGAGGGATGGATTTTGCCCCCGACCCATGCGCAGATGATCCAACAATTGGCGCAATGGGGTTTGCCGGTCTGTCCCGAAGGGGGAGTAGTGTGGGGTGTCGATGGGTGCATGGATTATTATTCCGCCATGGCCGCCCGCCGTCATGACCTCCCCTATGAAATCGATGGTGTCGTCTATAAGGTCAACCGAATCACTTGGCAGGAGCAGTTGGGATTTCGGCATCGAGATCCCCGCTGGGCGACCGCCCACAAATTTCCGGCCATGGAGGTTGCCACCGTCGTCGTCGCCATTGATGTTCAGGTCGGTCGCACCGGAGCCTTAACCCCCGTGGCGCGGCTGACTCCGGTACAGGTCGGAGGGGTGGAGGTGACCAATGCCACCCTGCACAATTTTGAGGAGATGGCCCGCAAGGATGTCCGACCGGGAGATACTGTTTTGATCCGGCGGGCGGGCGATGTCATCCCTGAAGTGGTCCGCGTCCTACCGCAGGCCGCACCCTCGACCAGCCGACCCCCTCCCATCCCCTGCCCCAGCCATTGCCCCACCTGCGGTGCCCCGGTGGTCAAACCTGAACATGAAACGGTAGCTCGATGCTCTGGCGGTCTGGCCTGTCCCGATCAACGCCGCGAGGCCATCCAGCATTTTGCCAGCCGTCGGGCCATGGACATCGAAGGATTGGGAGAAAAGGGATGCGCCTTGCTGCTGCAATCGGGTTTGGTGGCAACGGTAGCCGACCTTTACCAACTCAAACGTTACCGCGACCACATGATAACATTGGAACGCTTGGGGGAAAAATCGGTGGACAACCTCCTGGCCGCCATTGATCGCAGCCGGGAACGGCACCTGGAACGTTTTCTTTTTGCCCTGGGGATACGCGATGTCGGCGAACACACGGCCACAACCCTGGCACGGCACTTCGGCAACCTTGAAGCATTGATGGCGGCAAGTCCAGACGATTTACTGGAAGTGGCCGAGGTCGGACCCGTGGTAGCAGCCCATGTCAGCGTTTTTTTTTCCGCACCCCACCACCGAGAGATGGTACGGCAACTCCTCGAAATTCCCCAAACCCATTGGGCCACCGCCGCCGAAACCAACCTGCCAGGCGAAAAGAAACCCCTGGCCAATCAAACCGTCGTCATTACCGGCACTCTGGCTTCCATGACCCGCGAACAAGCCAAGACTCGTCTGGAGACGTTGGGGGCCAAAGTTTCCAGTTCGGTCTCAAAGAAAACGCACTTTCTGGTCGCTGGAGAGGATCCAGGCTCAAAACTGCAAAAAGCCAGAAATTTTGGGGTTAAAATCCTCGACGAAACCGCCCTTTTGCACATGCTGTCCGGACCCTGATGCCCTTCGGGCAAAAACCTTGGGGGCTTCGCCCCATATGCGCTAACATTGTTATTGGTAAAAATTTTTGCGGGGGTCCGGGGGGTGTGTCCGAGAGGTTCCAATATTCAAATTGACTGAAAGGTGTCA
>JACSDG010000100.1 GCA_015660855.1 Magnetococcales bacterium | reverse complement strand
CCTTGGAGGCTCTGCCTCCAAACCTCCGCCGGGGGGGATGATCCCCCCCGGACCCCCACAATAATTTTTGCCAAACTTTGTTTTTCCGATACGTGGACAGTGTGGGCGTGGTCTTACCTCCGCCCAACATCATGCCCTTCGGGCAAAAAATAAAAACACTGGGGGCTTCGCCCCCAAACCCCCATAGGCATAAAGCTTTTTGTTTAAATTCAAAAACAAAAGTCAAAACCCTGGGGGCAATCCCCCAGACCCCTTTTTTCTTTCAATAATTTTATTCACGATGCGTCAGTTTCCCAGGAGGGGGGTAAACAAATGATCGAATGTCAACACGCCCCACCCCCCACGGATCAACCAACCCGACCGATGGGCTGAGGCCCCAAAAAGGCAGACATCAAACGATAACCCGGATCAAAAAACAAAGTCCCCTTTGTCAACAGCGACTCATCGTAGACACTATTGCCATCACGCAATACCCCCTCGCCAACAAGGGCAAACGGAACAGGATCCGAATTATGGGTCCTGGATGCAACAGGCGTAGGATGATCAGGTAAAGCCAACACCCGAAAATTTCCAACCTTTTCCAATTCCGCCAATATGGGACCCACCAAACGCCGGTCAAAATCTTCGATGGCCTGGATTTTATAGTCCAACCGCCCCTCGTGCCCAGCTTCGTCCGGAGCTTCCACATGAACGAACATGAGGTCATGCCGCCGCAATCCCTCCAAACAGGCCGCAACCTTGCCCTCATAATGGGTGTCCAACCACCCCGTCGCTCCAGGAACAGTAAACCGCTCAAAACCAATATGCGCGGCAATCCCTTGCATAAGATCAACGGCGGAAATCATCCCTCCGGTCTTGCCATGCAGATCGGTGAACAACGGCAATCTGGGCTTGCGACCCTGACCCCAGAGCCATACCGAATTGGCCGGCTTTTTTCCATCCGCAATCCTGGCTCGGTTAATTTTATGATCCCACAGTATCCCCTGGGACTTTTCCATGAGAATACGAATGGCAGCTGCATCTGGCCCACTGGGGAGATAATCGTGAACGAGCTGATCGGAAATATCGTGAGGTGGGACAGTTTTCATATCGTCTCTACCCCCCTGCCAAACCAGCAGGTGTCGATAACTGACCCCAGGGTAAAAACGAAAAGCTTCGGTTCCCAATTCGCGGTCGAGGAAGGAAACAAGCACCGCCGCTTCCGTTGTGGAAATATGACCGGCGGAAAAATCGACCATGCGGCCGAAATGCTCATCCAGGGTGACCAGATTACAGCGCAGAGCCAAATCATGGGTGCCCAAAACAACCCCCATAGCGGCCGCTTCCAAAGGACTGCGACCGGTATAACCCTGGGTTACATCGTACCCCAAAACCCCAAGATTGGCGACATCACTACCCGGATAGTAGCCCTTGGGGGTATTCAGCGACCACCCCCCAACCCCATCCCGGACCATGCGATCCAGGTTGGGGGTATGGGCCGCCATAAGGGGGGTGCGACCACTCAGCTCGGGAACGGGCTTATCACTCATCCCGTCCCCGAGCAAAACGACATACTTCATTTCCGGCATGAACCGACTCCGGGAAGCTTTATTTCAGAAGATGTTTCACAACCTCCCGCTCCTTGCGCAGTTCATCATGCACAGCGTCAAACTTGGTCTTGGCCCAGGGCGTCATGGGCAACCCTTCGATGACTTCATAGGAACCGTCGGCCTTGGTGCGCACGGGATACCCGAAAATAAGATCCTTGTCCACGCCATATTGACCGTTGGAAGCCACCGCCACCGAACGCCAATCCCCGGCGGGAGTCGGCTGATTCAGATCCCTGACGTGATCCAGGGCGGCATTAGCGGCTGACGCGGCACTCGATGCACCACGGGCCTTGATGATGTCGGCACCACGATTCTGCACCGTCTTGAGGAAGGTATCCTGCAACCAGGCTTGATCGTTGATCACCTGCGCCGCCGGTTTTCCGCCGATCTTGGCATTTTCAAAGTCGGGATATTGGTTGTTGGAATGGTTGCCCCAGATGGCCACATTGGTGACCGAGCTGACCGGCTGACCCGATTTTTCCGCCAAAAGGCTTTGCGCACGGTTTTGGTCCAGACGCATCATGGCCGAGAAGCGATCTCTGGGAACAGAGGAATTGCTCATGGCGATCAGACAGTTGGTATTGCAGGGATTGCCCACGACCATGGCACGGACATCCTTGGCCCCGCGCTCCAACGACCGCCCCTGACCCACAAAAATAGGTCCATTTTCCTTGATGAGGTCGGCCCGTTCCATTCCCGGCCCCCTGGGTTTGGCACCAACCATGAACACCCAGTTGACACCGTCGAAAGCCTCATCGGACTTATCGGTGAGATCCATGCCCGACAGCAGGGGAAACGCGCAGTCGGCAAGTTCCATGGCAACCCCTTGCAGGGCTTTCATGGCGGGGGGAATTTCCAACATTTTCAGGTGGACGGGACGATCATTCCCAAAAACCTGACCAGAGGCAACACGAAACAAAATGCTGTAAGCGATCTGCCCGGCAGCTCCCGTTACAGCGACTCGAATTGGATTGGCCACGATTACACTCCTTGTCAATAGTTTAGGTCTGGGACCGTAGTCTGCCTCAGCTTTGGTCCGATGGCAATGATTCAATCTTTTTCACGGTCATTTTCTTTATGTGATCCTGCATGGCATCCTGAACCATCTGTTCCGCACCCAACGGGTCACCGGACAAAAACCGGTCCAGAACACCCAGGGAAAAAAGCTTCTTCCAGAAGGAACTTCGTTGTTCCAGGCTGGAAAAATTTGGGGTCATCCTCTGGCGCATCCGTGCAAACCATAAGGCCATTTCACCAAGATTGTCCGGAAGTTGTTTTTCAATTTTTTGCCTGATCCAGCCGGACAACACCGGGCCGGTCCCCCCTGTGGAGATGGCTACACAGACCGGGGGGCGAGAAATCATGGCGGGCCAGATGGCACTGCAAAATTCGGGTTGATCGACAACGTTGACAAAAATTCCGCGTCGTTCCGCCTCCTGGCGTATTCCCAAATTGAGGGGATGACTGGAGTGGGTGCTGACAACCAACCAGACATCATCCAGATGCCGGGGTTCAAAAGTGGTTGCAAGCCAAGTAATGGCCGGTTGCGCATGTTGGGGCCACAGAGCGACCATTTCCGGAGGAGAAATCAGCTTTAAACGGGCACCGGCGTCCAGCAGAAGGTTTCCCTTGCGCAATAATTCCTGGCCAGTGCCAACCAGAAGGCAGGCTTTGTTTTTCATATCGAGGAACAGCGGAAAAAAGGTTCTATCCATAAAACGTTACAGACCTGCTGGCGTCGGCGGTGGGCAAAAATTATTGCCAAACTTTGTTCTTCCGATACGTCGAGGGTATTGACAAGGGCATCGTGCTGCGGATAGTGATGGCGAAATAATATCATTGTCGCAGCCGCCCATCCGGATCTCTGGCAGGCGGTTGGGTGACCGCCGTTGGAAAACATGCCATGACTCTGCCGTGCCAAACCAACTCATTGGATGTTCGCGGACTACCCCCGCCGCAACCCATGGTTAAAATCCTTGAGGCCGTGACCCTGCTTGCCCCAGGAGCGTTTCTCAAGGTCGTCCATAATCGCGTTCCGTATCCCCTGTTCCCGCGACTTGAGGAACGGGGACTCCACGTTGAATGTCACGAGCATCCCGATGGCAGCGTGGAACTGACCATCCTGAGACCTGCCACAAGCTAACCTCTACCCGATGATGCCTTCGGTCACCTTGGGAAACAACCCGTTGAGGTAACTTGGCAAGTCAAGGTTGATGGGCATGAAATAGACGTGCTGACCGTGACGCTTGGCAAAGGTGACCGCCTTGTGGGCAAAATCCAGGTTCCATTCCTCGGTGGGTTTAAAGGCTCGGGGAAAAATGGCCAGATTGCGCTTTTCCCAGTATCCCTGGGATTGAACGGTGGTTACCGGGGAAACTCCCCAAAAAATTTCCATACCGTGCAAAAGCTCTCCGTAAACTTCCATCAACCGCAAATCAAAAAAAGGTTGGGTGAAAAAACCTGCCGCTCCAGCATTCATTTTTTCCCGGACGTAGGCCATTTCTCCCTGAAATCCTGAACGGTAGGGATCAATGGCGGCGTAAACCTTGACCTCGGGCATTTCCACCCTAAATTTGCGAATGACATCCACGGCCCGAACATTGAATTGGGGAAAAAATGGATCGGGGTGTGTGTCTCCCGTGACCACCAACACCTGGCCGATGCCATGGTCACGCAAAAAACCCGCCATGGCCAAAGGACGTTGTGGATCGCAATCGCGTGCGCGTATGTGTGGGATGGCCACGGAAAAATATTGGCGAGCCACGGCACAACCCTCCCACGAACGTTTATCAAAGCGGGGCAGATCCGGTATATTGATCAGGTCCACTTCGGGAAATCTGTTTTTTATAAGTTCAAGCTCTGCGGTCAGGGTGGCCGAATCTCGCGGCACCAGTTCAAAAGAAATCATCGATCCATTTTTGTCCGCACTCACGTCAATCTCCTCGTATGCCAATCCGCAAACTTTCAGTGACCAGGAACGAAATCGCATCGGTATCCCTGGCTTTCAGTTATAAACTAAGTCATCGGGAATTTTCTTTAGCCCATCCTGCCAACCAGTCAATAACCATGGGTTGGTCCATTCTCCCGATGAAAACCATCTCCCCAGGTCGCATAAAACCACAATTCCGCATGGCATAGCTACCGCCGATGTCACCGCTCCTTCCCCCCTCTAACCTTTTTTAAGAGGGCTTTCATTGTTGCATGGATAGAGGGGGGATCATCCCTCCCTTGACCTCCGCAACAGTTCCATCCTGAGAAAATGTCCGCATCGCCTTGAAAAACAGGTCCACATCAAGACAAACGACATTCAAAAAAAGCCCAACAATCAGCATGTTGCAAAATTTGATAATTTTGTGAGTATTTTTATCGTAGCCATTGTCTATAGGAACAAGAAAAGAAAAAATACGAACTCTACTTTTGCCCCAACAACTCTTTCAAATTTGCGAAAGGATTGTATTTTGCAAGCTCTTGTTCGTCTTTTTCTGACATGTTACCCTCGTTTAACTGAAATTCCACTTGTCGGGAATGTTCGTTGTCATGGCAATAGATACATAGATTTTCCCAATTACTTCCATCAGCGGGATTGTTTTCGTGATTGTGATCTTTATGATGAACTGTCAATTCGATAATATTAGTTTGATCAAAAGCGCGTCCACAGCGAGCGCAAATCCAGGGATAAAGCTTCAAAGATTGTTCCCGGTAGCCAGAAAGGCGTTTGTCTCGGTTGCCCACGGCACCCACAACCAACCGGCGCATGACCTGCTCTCTTTCTTCCGGACTTCGGTTTATGGGCGGTTTGGGCTTTGGTGAATAACTTTTTCTTCTCATAGAGAATCTCCAGTGAAGGTCTACCAATGACGGTAAGGATGGAAATCTTAGATTCGTTAATCTGCCGCCAACCAGACAGCTTGGAGTGACAGGATATAAAAAAACATGTTTAATCAGATTAATGCTTTAACGCTAGCCTTCAAAGATTCAAACTTCCGACCCCGTCCAGCTTGTTGGAAAAAATGACCGCACTATAAACAAGTGCACTTGAAAAATGGGTATGAAGAGAATTATTCTCATCTCTTCGGCAACCGAGTCCGTTGGAACGCCCCCGATAGCGAAAGCGTTTCATCGCCAGGTTGCCGTTCCATCGGTCTTGTGCTTGGGAAGAAACCGGTTTCACAATCCCATGCACCGGCGGGTTTGGCTAGGCGTCGGGATCAGGCACATCGTTTCCTCGTAACAGCTGCTCTGTTTTTTTAGCCAGGAGTGGACCTTAATGTAAAACAAGAAAATTGGCACTTAAACCTCAACCCGTCGATCCGTCAGCGAACGTAGCAAATTCAACCCAAGGGACCCTATCATCATGACAAGTACTCTGAGCGAAAGAATTCAACAAGCCAGGAAACATGCTGGATTTACCCAGAAAGAACTGGCTGACAAAGTGGGTATCAGCCAAACGGCTGTTCATAAACTTGAATGTGGGCGGTCGCGTTCCTCCCGGAGGACCGTTGCCATTGCTCTCACCTGCGGTGTTGATCCCATTTGGCTGGATAACGGGCGTGGCGACATGGCTCTGCCCGGCGGCGCACCCTATTCCGCAGAGTTCAATGGAGTCAGGGAAGATGGTGAACCCTACCGTACCTACCCCCTGATTGCCAGAATTCCTCTTATTTCCTGGGATGAACTGGCCAAATATTGCGGGGAACCCGCAGAATCTTTCAATCCCGACGCCTCTTCGTGGGTGCCTGTCGCCCCCAGGGCCAGTGATCGCTCCTTTGCCCTGAAAGTTCCTGATGATTCCATGGAACCCGAATTCTATGAAGGAGAAATTATCATCGTCGATCCAACCCGTAAAGGGTCACACAACCAGTTTTTGGTGGCGCGCGAGGGGCAAAATCGGCCCACTTTCAAACAATTGATACTCCATGGCAACCAGAAATATCTCAAGCCCCTCAATTCAAGATATCCCTTGATCGAGGTGAAAAGTGAAATTCAGGTTTGCGGTGTCGCTGTTTGCAAATACAAAGAATATCAATAGAAAGACTCCCGGATGACAACCATCCAGGAGGGGATGTGGCATCTGGCAAAGGCAAGCGGCCAGGGAGTATTTACGGTGAATCGAAACCCTTTGGATCAAACCGACAGTCGATGCCGGGGTTCCAGCTGGTTTGTGCAGAGGGGGGGCCGTTACTGCCTAAATTTAAAATTGCCGGAAACGACAGGCCTTTCGGACAAACAAGCAAAGTTAACTCTTGGAGCGGTGCTTGCGCACCCGTTCAGCCCCCCACATGGTCTTTAAGTCGAATTTTTGCAAGTCCACCGAAGGGATCCGGGAAGGGGTTCCCCCTTCCCGGCGGGGCTGGGGGCAAAGGGCCTCCAAGGTTCTTGGGTTTGCCTGAAAGGCACCGTATTCCCAAGATCGGTCAGGTCTAGAACTTTTTAAACAGTTTATCCAAACCTTTGGGAACCACCTGTTCCAAAATACCGTCAAGCCCTTTTTCCTTCAATTTGTCTCTGAGGCCACCGTCCAATTTATTTTCAATCTTATCCATTATTTTTTGTTTGACCTCCTCTTTAAAATCTTCATTAACCAACCCTTTCAAATTCACTTGGTAGCGCGGTCGGGTCACTGAGCCTGTCACCCGTACGGGGATGGTCACGTTTTTCAGTTCTTGGAGTGTTTTACCCCCTTGTCCAGTCAATGATTCCACCAGTGCCACCTGGATTTGATAATCAAGATTGTCTTTGGGCAGGTCGGCCTGGCCCGCACCGGTGACACGCAATAAGGACGATTTAAGACTCAGATCGTTATTGGTAGCCAATCCGTCATCCAGCTTGACCGAAGCGGAAAAATCGTAAAAGTCGGTTTGTTCCGCTAGGTCGCCCCCCTCTGCGGGAAGGGCCTTGGCCACCGGCTGGGTGGCGCGAACCAGTCTGGCAATGTTGACCCCTTTGATGGCACCGTTAGAGAACACAAAGTGCGTATTGCCAGACAAGGTGCGCTTGATCTCATCGGACGCAAACCCCTGCATGGAAAGATCGGCACTGGCATTGGCCTGGCCGGTAATTCTGTCCACTCCCGTCACATCGGCAAGCAGCGGTCCCCCTTGAACCGAGGTCAGCGCAACTTTCAAGCTTGTTTTTGGTTTGCCTGAACGAAAATCAACTTCTGCATTTCCCTGCAATTGCCCTGCATACAATCGGGCCTCCATGGGATGAATACCTAAAACCCCCTTGTTGGCCGTCAGATGGATGGCCGCATCGGTCAAACGCAGATCGAAAACCTTGAGTCGGCCAACCCGCATCTGCCCCTTCATGTCCGGCAACCCCATTTCTCCCCTAGACTTTTTGGCATCCTGCGCCTCCCTTAGAGCCGCCTTGGCCCCTTTTCCACCACCCTGATTCTTTTCTTCCGGCGCACGATACCGATCCAGGTCGATGGCGTCGATGGCGATGGCAAAAGTCAAATTCATCGGGTCAAGTTTGACAACCTTGACCTGACCGGTCACATGGCTTTCATCCAGCAACAATTCGATGCCCTCCAGGGACAGTTGCTCGCCCCCCCCCTTGATGGTCATGAGCAGAGCCACTTTTTCCAATGCCTTGTTGTCCCGGGTACGCATGGGATCCACACGCAGTTTTTTCATGGTGCTGGCCAGATTGAATTCGTGGAGTTGCCATTTTCCTTCCCAGGTTGGACGGATGCCCAGTCCGGCGACCTTCATATTGCCACTGAGTCTGGCCCCCCCCGCCTTGAGTTCAAAACCGGCAAGATTGAGGGTTCCCTGTTTCATGTCAGCATCCACAGATCCATTCAAGGTTCCTGTCAGAACGCCCCCGGTATAACCTTCACCCTGGGCAGAAAGGGTCATATCTTTCAAAACGGTGCGGATATGTGGTCCATCAAGCTGGGTATGGATCTCAGCGGGGCCGGACAATTGCAGCCGATCTTTGCCCATGACGCCGCCATAAGTGTGGATGGCAAGTTGCTTGGCATGGGTACGAATCTCTTTTTTTGCCAGATCAACTTCCACTTGTCCCCGCAGTTCCACTTTGCCCCATCCCCCCTTGAGCATCTCACCTTTGGTTTCAAGGACAAGACTGGCGAAGTTGGCTGAATAAAGACCGCTTCCGGGGTTGGCAGTCAGGTCGAAACTCCCTTCAAGGCTGAAGTCTCCCCCAACCACAGTCCCACCAAAATTCACCGTCAGATCGTTCAAGTTGGCCACGACAGGCCCTTTTCCTGAGAGTGTCGTGTTCCAAAGGATGGCAACACCACCGTCGACCCGCCCGTTGTTCACCATGGGGCCATGCAGGGAAAACGTAACCGCATCCAAGCGACCTTCCAGTCGATGGGTATCCAGCGTCAAAAGGGTGTCGGCGCGAAACTTGAGTTCACCGCCCCCCGTTCTGAAAGTGCCCCCGGTCATTTCCAGGATTGCCTTGTCCAGCCGGGTCGCCACGATCTGTTTTTCCATGTCCGCCTTGATCTCGGCATCCATGCGCCCCGTGAAACCGCCACCGGCGAAAACGGCACCCTCGCCCCGAACCGACATGCCATCCATCGTCATGTTCACTTGATGTCGATGTAAATCGGCCCGCACCCGTCCCGTGGTTTCAATGCGTACAAATCCTTCCTTGAGCGCACCTTCCCGGGCCTCAATATTCAATCCAGGCAAGGTTGCCACCAGCGTCATGGTCGCCAGATCCACCTGGGCAGCAACATCCATTTCCGCGTGAGCCTTGATTCCCGCCATAAGGCTCCCTCCCGCCTCCAACCCCACCTGTTTCAGGTTCACCTTGACCATCTGTGCCCCAGGATTCCAATCCACCTGGCCTTTGAGACCGGCGTGAACAACCATGCCACTCAAAGCCGGATCGGAGGCATGAAATTCAATTTTTTCCAGGTTCAATGCCAATGCCATGTCGCCCAGGTTCATGGACCAATCACCCGCCATCGCCAGGTTCAGGCCATCCGTTTTTCCTGCCGGATCCACCAAGGTCAACGACAGGGTTTCCATGATACCATTAATTTTTCCCTTTTCCGTATCGACCGTCAGCAACCCCTTCAGTGCCAGCTGTCCGGCAGGAGAGGGTGCGGGACGCATCACCCGCGCATGCAAGTCCACCGATACGGGTTTTCCCTGGACAAACCGACCGACGGCAAGGCCAAGGTTATCCACCTCCACGGCGTTGCCAGAACGGGCATCACTCCAGCGTATCCGTCCGTTTTCCACCGCAACGCCTTGAAATGCCATCGCCGCCATCATGGCGGGAGCAGGCTCACTTTCGGTATTTTGGGCGGTATTTTGGGGTGTTGCACCCGCAGTTTCTTCGGTCGGGGCTTGTTTTTTTCTTGCCAGGTCTTCCCAATTGCCCACACCTTGGGCATTGCGCCCCAGGTTAAGCTCCAACCCCTTGACAACGATGGTGTCCACCTCCAGCTTTTTGCGCAACAGAGATTCCAGGCGGACGCGAATATCCAGGGAGGTCACATGGGCGAAAGGTTCGGGACCGAAACCGGGGGCATTACCCAGTTCCACCCCTTTGGCCTGGATCCCAATCCAAGGTACCAGTGAAAGTTCAACGCCCTCCCGAATGACCAAATCGCGACCGGTGTGTTGTTTGACGAGTCGAAACAATTCCTCCCGATAGTCGTTGGGATTGACAAACATGGAAATGCCTGCTGCCGCGATCAGTACCACGACGAGAATCGCAACGACCAGCATGGACACAAACTTGATAAATTTCAAAGATCACCTCTTGACAAAAACCGGCGGTCCAATCCGCCACCGACACAAACCATTATTAAAATACCGGGTCACGCCTGGCAAAGGGATTCGAGCCATGAAAAGGCCGAAGGTTGATCCAGCAAGGATTCGGCCATAGCGAAGGCTTGCTGGACCGCCCGATCATGGATTTCTTCGGGATGATGGGCGTCGGCACTGACCAGACATTGAACCCGGCAGTCCGCCGCCACTTCCCAAAAAGGGAGCCAGGGATAGGGTTGCCGGGCTTTGCCTCCGTTGTGCACCGGCCATTGGCGCAGACCATTGGCGTTGATTTCCAAAGGCATATTCAAATCCCGGGCTGCATCACAAATGGCGCGAACACACGATTGCGTTTCAACATCCCAGGATGGCCACGACCAGGCGAACAAATCGGGGTGGGCCATAAAGGTAAACAAACCGGATGCCATGGCAGAAATAAAAAAGTCGGTATAGGCCCGCAAAAATTGCGGAGTTTTGACACCATTTGAGGAATGGTGCCATTCCGCATCCTTGCGAAACAGATGAATTCCTCCCACCAGATAGTCAAACTTGCGTTCTCCCAAGAGGGTTTCACGAAAGAAGGAAGAAAACTCTGGAACAAATTCGCACTCCATCCCCTTGAGGATGCGTAACGATGGATGGTGACGGCGGGCTGCTTCCACAGCCCGGTCGTAACCGTCAAGCTCGGACATTGCCATGCGAATCGAGGCCCAACGGCCATCTGGGAGAGGGGTATGGTCGGAAATGCCCAACAAACGCAAGCCCTTTTCATGGGCTTGCCGACAATATTCGTCCACATCCCCCTGGGCGTGGTGGCATCGCCAGGTATGGGTATGCAAGTTGGAGGCGCGCCAAAGTTGGCTTGAGGAAGACTCCGTACACATTGTTTTTCGTGTCCTTTGGTCCGAGTTTCCCTTAAGCTGATCCTAGGATAGTTTATTGAAAAGTTCCATGTACCGGTCGGCCATTCTGCCAGCATTATAGCGATTGACAACCCTTTGGTTCAGATTTTTCCCCATTCTTTTTGCCCAGTCTCCATCTCGGATGATCCTGTCGATGGCCTTGGCCAAAGCTTCATGGTCACCCAGGGGAAAAAGCAAACCGTTGTCTTCGGGGTCGATCAGTTCACAAAAGGCGGGAATATCGCTACAAACGACGGGCAGACTTGCCAATCCTGCCTCCAGAAGGACATAGGGCATGCCTTCCATTTGGGATGGAAAAACGAGACCTGTTGATTTTTTCATGATGGCCCGAAGAACAGGTTGCTTCAGACTTCCGGTCAGATGGACTGTTGCCCCCAATTTCAGCTCGGCCAGCATGGCCATGATTTTTTGTTGGTATCCCGGATAGTAGGGTTGATCGGGATGGAGCATGGGTTCATCACCGACGATGAGCAGGTGCATGTGGGGGTGATCTTTTTTCAACAGTCCCCAGGCACGGATGGCCACATCCTGGGCTTTGGGAGGTTCGACCCATCCCACCATGATGAAAAAATGTTCCGGCAATGCCAAAGGTAGGGTTGGGGAAGATTCGGATTCAGGGTCAGGCCCGACCGAAATACCATTGGCAACAGGGTAAACCGGAGCCAGGTCGGGGTAATGTTTTTCGATCAAGGTTGCGTAATGTATGGCGACGGCGGTAACGCCTGAAGCTCCCTGGGCAATCCAGCGCAAGAGCCGCATATTTTTGGCCTGACCGGTCGAAAAATGCAGGGCATCGGTGCCATGAAAGGTCAGCAGGTAGGGTGGACCACCAAAAAACCTGAGCATGCGAAACACCCATTGGTAATCCCTTGGGGTATGGAGGTGGATGCAATCGACCTTTTCGTTACGGACAAAACGTTTGAGTTTCCAAAAGATGGATGGAAATTCGACCATCCAACCCAGAATACCGCGCCAGGGATTTTTTGGATCCCATGGCATACGCAACCGTTGCCGATGCACACAGATGGCCCCGTGTTGCCGACTGGACCAATGCCGATCCTCCCAGTTTCCCGGGGACAGGATGGAAACCCGATGACCTTCCCGACTCCATGTTTCGGCCAGGGTGGCAATCATTTTATTGATTCCCCCTTTAATTTCGGGGAAAGATGTGTGAAAAACGATGAGGATATGTAGGGGCCGGGTAGCCATTCAGTCCCATCTCGATAGTTTTCTTCGGCATCCCATGGCAAATTTTACTTTTTCGATACGCAGACAAACCCCTTCTGCGTGGTATCGTAACGCATCCTGCCATGATCTTCTTGCTGTCCGGATTCAACGCGCCCCATACTGGCACCAAGGTTCTGACTTGGCAAGAAAAATATTTAGTTTTATGTGCCTATGATGAGAACTTTTTCGTTAGAGTCAATAGCGAAGCATGTGTTTCTTTTGTCTCTCATGGCCAAAAATTTAAGGTGATGACTGAAAATGGACAACAGTTACCTGGAAGATTTTGATTCGCCAATATCTCTCCCCATGTCTCAGGAGCAAAGATCCCGATGGCAGGAGGCAAATCGTGATTGGTGGGAAAACAATCCCATGCAATATGATTGGAAAGATGGCATCAAGTATGAAAAATTCTCTGTTGAATATTTCCAGGAAATAGATAAAAGATTTTTTTACGCAACAAAACCCATCATGCCATGGAAGGAAAAACCTTTTGACAACTTGATCCCTTTTGCTGACTTGAAAGATAAACAATGCCTTGAAATTGGTGTTGGATGCGGTACGCATGCCCAGTTGATCGCCGGTCATGCCATGGGCTTCACTGGAATTGATTTGACGCAACACGCCGTACAATGCACGGGTGCCCGTATGAAGTTATCCGGGTTTGACCATGCGCGCATTTTTCGCATGGATGCGGAAAGAATGGATTTTCCAGATCACAGCTTTGATTTTGTCTGGAGTTGGGGCGTTATTCACCATTCTGCGGACACACAACAGGTACTCTCAGAGATAAAACGTGTATTAAAACCCGGTGGAACCGCGATTATCATGGTATATCATCGGAATTTTTGGAACTATTACATTGTCACCGGGCTTATTCTTGGAATTATTAAAGGTGGTTTTTTTCGCACGCGATCACTGACCCAGATTCAACAATATGCTACCGATGGTGCCCTGGCCAGGCATTATACTATTTCGGAGTGGCTGTCTTTGGCGAAACCGTGGTTCATTGTGGAAAAGATTCAAATATTTGGTCTTAAAGCGCAATTATTGCCCATCCCTGGAGGAAAAATCAAAAATGCCATTTTAAAAGTTGTACCGGATAGAGTGGCACGTTTTTTGGTTCATAACGGAAAAATGGGGACTTTTTTGGTCGCCAAGATGAAGACAGTCTCAACGTAACCTTTCAGTCCCCCCCTTTTTTTTTCAAGGTTGAAATTATTGCGGGGGTCCGGGGGGGATCATCCCCCCCGGCGGAGGTTTGGAGGCAGCAGCCCACCAAGGTTTTTCTTTTGACTTTGATTTTG
>JACSDG010000099.1 GCA_015660855.1 Magnetococcales bacterium | reverse complement strand
ATCAACCGTTTTGAACTCTTCCTTGGCCCAAGTCATTCGCCTTCTCCATGGCTGTTGGGAAAAGGGCTATATTACCGGAAGTCAAGATGTGTGTAATGGTATGCCCTTAACCCCCGTAATAGCTTCAACCTAAGAAAGAAGGGGGGACCAGATAGTTACGTTTTTCTTCCCCTCAATAAGCGTCAGCAACCGCTGCCTCCACCATACTGCGAAGCTGGTCAAAACCAAAGCTGGGCAGAGGGCGTCCATTGACAAAGAATTCGGGTGTCGCCCGGACCCCCAGGATCTGTCCGTCCTTGATGTCCTGTTGGATCACCTGGGCAACCTCGGGGCGGTTCATGTCGGCAAAAAACTGATCCCGATTTAAATTCAGTGGGTCCAGAATGACCTGAGCACGCATGGGCTGGGACACATGATTGATCACCCAACGCGGTTGATCGGCAAACAATAATTCCAGGGCCTGCCAAAATTTATCCTGATACTGTGCCGCCTCCAACATTTTAACAACCTGGTCCGATCCGGGGTGCAACGGGGCATAGCGCATGATCACCTTCACCTTGCCCGGAAACTGCTCCAGCAATTGCGCCATCAGGGGATAAAAATCACGACAGGTCTCGCACGCAGGATCAAAAAACTCCACGATGGTCACCTTGGCGTCCTTGTTTCCCTTGACAGGTGCCCCGGCACGCAGCAACGCCTTCTGGTTCCCGCTGACGGCTACAGTCTGCTCCCCGACCTTGTGATTCTTGTACAGCACCGCAGCAACGGCAAAAACCAGCAACAACACTCCCGCAACGGAGAAAAAAACTATTTTTCGGTTCATGAAGGTTCCATCCTTTGCGCAAAAAAAAGCAGAAAGCCAATAACGGTAAAAGTAAGCAGAGACATGAGAGGAATCGTCAGAAAACCCAACAGGGAAAAAAAGGTTTGGGAGCAAGGGACGCCCTGAACACAGGGATGCGCACTTTCCGGGATGATTCCGGCAACCAAAAGCACATGAAACATGGCAATGACCCAACCCACAACCACCAATGAACCCGCATACCGTACCACTTTTGGGTCGTAAGGAAACAGGCCGATGGCCAGAATCAAAGTCAGAGGATACATGGCCACCCGTTGATACCAACACAGCACGCACACGGGAACATCCATGACCTCACTAAAAAAAAGGCTGACCAGAGTCGCACTGGTCACCACAAACCAAGCAATAAACAGGAGCACCCAGCCAACAGAAACTCTCTGGGAGGAAATCTTGTCTTCCATGCAAAACTTTCACCGGAACCTTAAAGAGTGTTTAAATCACCCGACCTAGGACATATTTTCCTATTGGCCTGTGGATTGCTAGCCTGACCGTCAAGACTTGAACCTGGATATTCCCCCACATGGGCTAGATACCATCGCAGCTTTGTGCCCCCCGTCCCCTCACCCCTGGAAAAGTATCACAGAGATGGAGCAAAATAAAGCGCACCCCATAAAAGCAAAACAAAACTTCAAAAATCCCACGGTTTTTCCAGTTGGTTTAAATAACGCTGCAAGGAAACCTTTCTTCCCATGATTCGCACAGCCATCATCGCAGGGGGGTTGGGGACGCGCATTCGCTCCCTGTCGGGTGACCGAATACCCAAAGCCCTGGTTCCCGTCCTGGGCGTCCCCATTGTCGCCTACCAGTTGCGGCTTCTGGCCCGCTACGGCATTCGCGACATTGCCGTCATGGGGGGACACAAAGGGGATGTGCTGCGCGAAGGCATGCAGCCGCTGGCCGAGGATCTGGGTCTGAACCTTGAATTTTTCGTGGAGCAGGAATTGCTTGGAACCGCTGGGGGGCTAAGTCAGGCCCGTCAATTTCTTGAAACAACCAGCGGCGGCGATTTTTTGGTCATCTACGGCGATGTGGCCGTGGAAATGGATCTTTCCCGACTGATTTCCTTTCGCCGGGAAAAAAAATCCATGGCCGCCGTCGTAGCCCATCCCAATGATCACCCTCTGGACTCTGACCTGCTGCAAATTAATGCGGATGGACAAATTTTAAATTTCCTGCCAAAAAAACAACGTGCGCCGGGCTACCATAGAAATCTGGTGCCCGCCAGCGTCTATTGCCTTTCCACCGAAATTTTTGCTTGGCTCAAATCTGGCGTTCCTCAAGATTTCATCAAGGATCTGTTTCCCGAACTATTAAAAAACAATCAAAAAATTTATGCGTATCTGACTGCCGAATATTTGAAGGATATGGGAAGCCTGCAACGTTATGGCAAAGTCGAGCATGACATTCGTTGCGGCAGGATGGCATCAATGAACCAGGAAAATTTACGACCTGCCGTTTTTCTGGATCGTGATGGGGTGTTGAATCGGGAAATTCCTGGGAACGGCATCCGGAGTGTCGATGCCTTCCACTTGCTGCCCGGTGCCGCCGAAGCGATTCGACGGATCAATCAGGCGGGATTGTTGGCTGTGGTGGTCACCAATCAACCAAACATTGCCAAAGGAACCCTGTCGGAACAGGAATTGGATGCCATTCATGCCAAGCTGGATACGGAACTTGGCTCCGAAGGTGCGTATCTGGACCGATTGTATTATTGCCCCCATCACCCTGAAAAAGGGTTTGCAGGGGAACGTGCCGACCTTAAATTGGTGTGTACATGCAGAAAACCTTTGCCGGGCATGATCCACAGGGGGGAAAAAGAATTGTCCGTGGATCTGGCAAAATCATGTATCATCGGTGACAGTGTCCGTGACATCGCAGCGGGACGTGCCGCCGGACTCCATACCTACGGCGTCAAAACGGGATTCGGGTGCAAAGATGCTTCCCTGAACATGCAACCGGATCTCATGTTCGACAATGTACTGGATGCGGTACTCTTTTTTGTGGAAAAAATCCCGGCAGTGCAACAACCTTGACCACCAAAATGAACATTCTTTTTTTCAATCCACCCTACATGGGTCGATTCTCACGGACCTCCAGAAGTCCCGCCGTCACCAAGGGGGGAACCTTTTATTATCCCATATGGCTGGCTTACGCATTGGGTCTGGCACAAAAAAACGGACACGACGTGCGTTTGTACGATGCCGCCGCGTCGGTAAGCCCATTGGAGGACATGTATGTTTTTTTGGGTGAATGGCAACCTGAACTGGTGGTCGTCGATACCAGCACACCCAGCATTGCCAACGATGCCGCCATGGCCGCCCGATGCAAAACACGATTTCCCAATGCCTTTGTCCTGCTGGTCGGCACCCACCCGTCGGCCCTTCCTGAAGACTGCCTTGAACTCAGCCCTGCCCTTGATGGCGTGGCGATCGGAGAATACGACGCCACCGTCGTCGAACTGGCCACGGCACTCGCCAACCAGACCCCTTTGGATCAAGTTGCAGGCTTGGTATTGCGACAGGCAGGCACCTTTATAAAAACCAAAGAACGGCAAAAAATTGAAGATCTGGACGCATTCCCCTTCGTCTCTGAAATTTACGCAAACCATTTAAATATTCGCCATTATTTTTTTGCCGCTGCCAATTATCCCATGGTGCAGATCATCACGGGACGGGGCTGTCCGCATCGTTGTTTCTTTTGTGTCTACCCACAAGTTTTCCATTCGCATCGGTACCGGGTTCGCAGTGCTGAAAACGTCGTGGATGAATTTGAATTTATCCAAAATCATTTGCCCATGGTTCGTGAAGTGGGCATCGAAGACGATTGCTTCACCGCCAGCCCCAGCCATGTCCGTCACATTTGTACCGGCCTTATTGCCCGTGGCATCAAGCTGCCGTGGTATTGTAACGTGCGCGGAGATTGCAAACTGGACCTGCTGCAACTCATGAAAAAGGCGGGCTGTCGTCTCGTAACCGTCGGCTTTGAAAGTGGCGATCAAAAAATATTGGATGCCATGGGTAAGGGCATCAAACTGGAACACTATCAACAATTCGTCGCAAACGTCAAAAAGGCCGGCATCATGGTCCACGGCTGCATGATGGTAGGCAATCCGGGAGACACCAGGGAAACCCTGGATTCAAGCTACCGATTTGCCGTCGAGGCCAACTTTGACAGCATGCAGTTTTATCCCCTGTACGTCTATCCCGGTACCGAAGCCTATGACTGGGCCGCCAGCAACGGCTATTTAAAAACGACCGATTTTTCGCAATGGTTGACCGCCGACGGCCTGCACAACTGCGTCCTGGACACCCCGACCTTGTCGGCGCACGATATGGTGACGCTGTGTGACCATTATTTAAAAAAATATCATCTGCGTCCGCGCTACATCCTCATGAAACTTTGGCAAGGGATGCGTCACCCTTCGGAGGGCTATCGCACCATGCTGTCGGCGAAAACATTCTTCCGCCGGTTTTTTGGCGGACAATTGGGGTGATCGCAGCCATGATCAATGTCTCAGTCGTTATCGTCTGTTATAACGAGGCCCACCAGATCGGAGCCTGTCTGGATTCCCTGGTGCGGCAAACCTATCCCACTGACCACTATGAAATCGTGGTGGTCGATGGCGGATCGCAGGACGGGACTGAAAAAATTGTCCTGGACCGTGCCACCGTGCACGCCCATGTTCACTTGGTCGTGGATCGCCGCAAAGGAACCGCTATTGCACGCAACACCGGGGTCGAAGTGGCCCGACACCCCCACATTGCCTTCATCGATGCCGACTGTGAAGCCCCACCCGATTGGCTGGAAAGACTCGTCGAACAGTTTCAACGGCACCGGGCCAAAGACGCCACGGTGGTCGCCGTGGGAGGGGGCAATGTGGCACCGCCAGGGGCCCCTGCCTTTGTCCAGGCCATCGGTTTGGCCATGGACTCCTTCGCCGGCAGTTTTAACAGTGCCCAGGGCCGGCAATACGAAACAGCCCGTTATGTTTCCAGCCTGCCGACCCTCAATGTGTTGTACGCCAAGGAGGCCATACTTTCGGTGGGGGGCTTTGATGTATCCCTGGGCAGTGAAGCGGAAGATGCGGACCTGAATTTTCGCTTGTTCTCCCGTCAAGGACGTTTCGTATTGATCCCGGATCTGCTGGTGCTGCACAAATTTCGCCCCACGCCCGCCGTCTGGTATCGAAACATGGTTCGCTATGGCCGCGGTCGGGCACGTCTGCTCAAACGTCATCCCTCCATGTGGGGGCCGGCTTTTCTTTTGCCCCCCATCTTTCTGGTCGGCATGCTGACCCTGTTGCTGGCACCCATACATCCGATATTTTGGACTTCCGGACTTTACTTTCCCGCCATACTTCTATACTCAGCATGGCTTTGCTGGAATAAAGGACATCCTGGTCTGACACTTCATTGCTGCATGGTGTTCGTCGTGCAACATTTTGGCTATGCCATCGGCGAAGTGTTCGGATTGTTGAATCCCCATGTCCGATAACACACTCTGGGAAATACAATGATCATTACCCGAACCCCTTTCCGGGTCAGTTTTGCTGGCGGCGGCAGTGATCTGCGGGACTATTACGGCAAACGACCCTATGGTGCCGTCGTCAGTGCCGCCATTCGATCCTATGTGTATATTGCCATCCACCCTTATTTCTATGATAAAATACGCATCAAATATTCATCCACCGAGGATGTCACCTCCGTGGATGAAATCAAACACCCCATCGTCCGCGAAGCTTTGCGCCGAGTCGCCATCCATACCGGGATTGAAATTGCCTCATTCGCCGACGTACCGGCGGGAACCGGACTGGGATCCTCCAGCTCGTTCACGGTGGGTCTGCTCCATGCGTTGTACGCATTCAAGGGAATGACAGTCACCAAAGAACGTCTGGCCGAAGAAGCGTGCGCCATCGAGATTGATATTTTGCGGGAACCCATCGGCAAGCAAGATCAGTATGCCGCCGCTTTTGGCGGGATCAACTATATCCGTTTCAATCCCGATGAATCGGTCAACGTGGCTCCGGTTTCCCTGGATTATGCGGGTTGCGACCTGCTGGAGAAAAAATTACGCCTCTACTATACCGGAGGCCAACGTTCGGCCAGCTCAATTTTATCCCGACAAAAAATACGTCTGAACCAGGAAGAAAATTTCAAGGCACTCGATCAAATGGTCGCCCTGGCCGATGCTTTGCACCTAAATTTTCACCGCATGAATGTTGCCAGTCTGGGAGACCATTTAAACCAGGGCTGGGAATTGAAACAACAGTTGGCCAGCGGCATTGGCAACGATCACGTCAACGGCTTGATGCAACGCGCGTTGCAGCTGGGGGCCAGAGGGGGTAAGCTTTTGGGAGCGGGTGAAACCGGGTTTTTGTTGATCTATGCCGATGATCACAATAAAATCATGGCACAATTGGGATGCAGGAGTCTGCCCTTTCATATTGACCGTGCCGGCAGCCAGGTATCAACCTTGTTTACATCATCGTGAAGAACCTACCCCATGACGACCCCCTTTGAGCGTAAACTGTATCAAGCCTGGGAAGAACGGTGGCGGGATTCCCAGGGACTAGAAAGGCTAACCGGATTGGGACGCCTCATGTTTCAGGCCAAAAAAAAGGTTCTGCGCGGAGTGCTGCCAACTCTGGCCCCCAGGTCAATCATTGAAGTCGGCTGCGGCCTTGGTCATATTCTGGAGGTCTATCACCAGGCGGGGTTGGACTGCGTGGGCATCGATATTTCCCCTTCGGCAATCCACATATGCCAAAAAAAGGGGTTGCGAGTGGAGCTGAAAAACGTGGACTTGGAAACACGGTCTTTTGATCTTGTTTCTAGTGATGGAATGCTGGAGCATTTTTTAAATTTTGAACCCATGGCCCGGCAGATGATTCGCTTAAGCCAGCGTTTTGTTCTGCTGATTCAACCCGACCACAGTTCCTTTCTTGGCAAGACTCTGCCCTTTCTGGCAGAATTGATCAAGGGGGATGAAAACGTCCTTGAATACAATTATCGGATTGGCGATTTCATCGACGTATTCGCCCAGGAAGGGTTTGAAATAACCATCAATCGGCCCATCTTTGCCAACGTTTTTCGTTTACTGGTTTTTAAACGTAAAGGATCCATTTGACCTCGTTGTTTTTGCCAAAAGGGCATCATGTTGTTTGACTTTGATTTTGATTTTACAGCCCCCCAAGGGGGGTCTAGGGGCGCAGCCCCAGGGTTTTGATTTTGTTTTTTTGCCCGCAGGGCATCATGTTCTGATCGTTTCTGACCTGTGGACGGGGAGGCCAATCCGATGATCGAGACCATGACATGCAACCCATAAAGCACCCGATAGACAACGATTCATTGCCCCCCCTGGCCATCATTCCGGCATTCAACGAAGCCATTGCCATCGCCGAGGTCGTCACGAAAACCCTGGCATTGGGGTTGGACGTCGTCGTCATCGACGATTGCTCCAGGGATGACACCGGCACCATTGCATCACAGGCCGGAGCGATCGTATTACGGCATCCCACCAACCTCGGTTATGCCTGCGCCCTCCAAACCGGCTACCTGTATGCCCTGCGTAACGGCTACAAACGATTGGTCCAACTCGACGGCGATGGTCAACACGATCCCAACTCGGCCCTCGACCTACTCCGGATTCTGGAAACGGGAATGTGTGACCTCGTCATCGGCAGCCGTTTTCTGGGATTGTCCGGCTATCGGGTTTCGCGTCTGCGCCGCATGGGGCAATATTTTTTTGGCTCCGTACTCAACGCCCTCACGGGGATGAACATTACCGACCCCACCAGCGGCTTACAAGCCATGACATCCGACGTTCTGAAATTTTATTGCTCCCATGTATTCCCCGATGACTTTCCCGACGCCAACATTATATTGTTACTGCACCGGAAAAAATTTCGCGTCATCGAAATCCCCGTGCGCATGCTGCCCAGTGCCAGTGGTTCCATGCACTCGGGACTGTACCGCCCCATCTATTATGTGATTAAAATGACGTTCTCTCTTTTTATGAGCCTATTGATCAAATTGCCACCCACGGATCATCACAAATGACCCTCAAACAATCGGTGCTGATCTTTATCCTGGCCTCGCTTTTTCTCGTTGGCGTCATCGGGTTGGTCCGCAACTTTCGCTTCCGCGAAAAATACAGCCTGCTGTGGGCCGGCATTAGTCTGCTGTTTCTGTCCATCGCCTTCTTCGACAATTTCTACCTGCAAATCGGTGAAGCCATCGGTATTGTCAGCCTCACCTCTTTTCTGTCCCTGTGTGCCTTCCTGACACTGTTTCTCCTGCTGATCCAAGTCACAATCGCTTTATCTCTGGCTTTCCATCAGCGCAAGGAAATTGCTCAAAACCTGGCCCTGCTGGAAGCCCAGGTGTTATCCATCGAGAAACGCCTGGCCCTTTTGGAAAAACAAAAACAAACCATCCCATCCCCAGAGAAATGATTGCCGCCCTCCCCCATACGCCCCCATTGTTGAGTTAAATGACTATTCACGCCACCATAAATACCTACCAACAGAAACATGCCCTGTATCCGCCATTGATCCCCCCTCCTCCCCCTGCCGATCTTGGATTGGTCGTCGTGATTCCATGCTGCAACGAACCCGATGTTTTCGCCACCCTTCATGCCCTCTGGAGCTGTAGCCGCCCCGCGTGCAGCACCGAAATCATCCTCGTCATCAATCATGCCGCCACATCGCCAGACCTTGTTCGTTCACATAATCTTGCAACCAAACAGGCGGCAGACGCATGGGTGACAGCACATCATGACCCAAAACTATGTATTCATCCCCTATTTTTCCCCGATCTCCCCGACCGGCATGCCGGGGTCGGTCTGGCCCGGAAGATTGGCATGGATGAGGCAGCCCATCGTTTGGCAAGCGTTGGCAACAATCATGGCGTCATCGCCTGCATCGATGCCGATTGCGATTGTTCACCCAACTATCTGACAACCTTGCATGATCATTTCAGAGACGACAAGAAAACCCCCGGATGCGTCATCCACTTTGAACATCGCTATGGCAACCTGACGGACCCTTCGCTTCGAGATGCCATCGTGCAATACGAATTATATTTGCGTTATCACGTCAGGGGACTCGACTGCGCCGGTTCCCCATACGCCTTCCACACCGTCGGTTCTTGCATGGCGGTCCGCGCATCGGTCTATATGCGACAGGGAGGGATAAAGCCCAGAAAAGGGGGGGAAGATTTTTATTTCATTCAAAAAATGATTGGCCTGGGAAACCTGACCAAAATACGAACCGCAACCGTCTATCCCGCATCCCGTCTGTCAACCCGCACCCCCTTCGGAACGGGACAAGCCATGCTCAAAGCCATCCACAACCCCGTCCCGCTGATGACCAATCATCCCCAACTGTTTCTCGACATCCAACATTTTTACCGCCTCATCCCCCCCCTGTACGACAACCCGGATGAGACCATCATAAGAACCAATCTGCCACCCTACATGATCATTTTTTTGGACACCGTCGGTTTTTCCAAAACCATCACCGAAATCCGCGCCAATGTTTCTTCAGTGTTTTCTTTCCAAAAACGTTTTCACCTCTGGTTCAACGCCTTTAAAATCAGAAAATTTCTCCACCGGGCCACAGAATCGGGCCTGCCGGGCATCCCCATCCAACAAGCAGCGGTCATGCTGCTGCACATCATGCAGGCACCCCACTGGGATTCCACACCTTCTCAGGAGCATCTGCTGAAACACTACAGAGATCTGGACCTTGAGTAGCATTCAAATAAATTTCAACACCGCAAATCCGGCCAGAATCAAAACCACCATAGCAGCCATCACCAACTTGAGACGTTTTTCGACAAAGTCGCGAATAGCGGGTCCAAATTTCCACAACAAAGCCGCCACCAGAAAAAACCGCATGGAACGGGCCACAAAACTGGCGAAGGTAAACTCTAACAGGTCAAAGTGAAACGCCCCCGCCGCTATGGTGATCAGCTTGTAAGGGATAGGGGTTGCCCCCTTGACGATGATCACCCAAACCCCATACTCGTCCACCAAAGGCTTGAAGGCGTGAAATTTCGCAGTCAGATGAAAAATTTCCAGGATCGCCATCCCCAGCGTATCCATGAAAAAATAGCCGATGGCATAGCCCAGATACCCCCCCGCCACCGAAGCCAGGGTACAAACCATGGCGAGGCGAAACCATTGTGTGGGGGCCGCCAGGACCATGGGAATGAGCATGACATCGGGAGGAATGGGGAAAATAGAGCTTTCGATGAAGGAAACCAACGCCAACCACGCCGCAGCATGCCGATGGCCCGCCTTTTCCATGGCCCAAAAATAAAGTCGTTGCATCATGTCCCTAGCCCTTGCCCGATAGTGCAGCCTTGAGTGAAAACAAAATGATTTTCCCCCGCGACAGCCGGGGCGATCATTGGATCAAACAAAAATTTTTGCCCCAACCGCCAACAAAACCGCCGCCAAAGCCACTTGCAGCCAACGCCCGCCCAGACGCCGAGCCAACAGGCTTCCCACGACCACGGCAGGGACCGAACCTGCCAACAGACTGGCCAGCATGCGCCCATCCACCAACCCGGCCAGGAAATAACCCGATCCGGCCACCACCGCCAACGGGATTGCATGCACAATGTCGGTGGCCACCAAGCGATGGGGCGTCATGCGCAGGGGATAAAGGTACAACAGCAGCACACTCCCCAAAGCCCCCGCCCCCACCGAGGTCAGAGCCACGCAAACACCCAGAACAGACCCACCCAACACGGTCAACGGTGGTTGCAGAACTTTAAACTTTTCCGGCTGCCCGATCCGCCTGGCCCGTGCTCTTTTTTGCAAGGCGGGGGCAAACAACAATCCCATCGCCGTCAGCAGCACCACCACGCCAATCGCCTGTGACATCCATTGAATCTTATGGATTTTGACCCCGTAACCAACCAGCATCACCACCAGCAGGGCCACCGGCAAACTGCCACCCCACAAACGTCTGACCACCTGCCAATCCACCCGCCCCCCCGTACCATGAATGCCCGCAGCCACAAATTTGGTCACGACGGCAAACCACAGATCGGTGGCAATGGCCGTCACCGGGGCAACCCCGAAAAACAATAACAGTATGGGTGTCATCAATGCCCCACCACCAACACCCGTCAGGCCAACAACAAACCCCGTCAATGCGCCGGCAACAGCATACGATCCATCAACCATCATAAGCGTTTTCTCAAGCGATAAGTTTGCACGTTGGCTTATTATTTGCTATACAAGGATTCAATCCACACGATCCCATAACTAGGTTTTCTTCCTTTACAAGGTGAGAAGCGGCTCATGCTACCCTTCCCTCCCACACACGCCACCCGAACCGTGGCATCAACCCGCCTCCTGGCCAACCTTCTCCTGGTCCTGATGCTGGCCCTGACCCTCTCCGGATGCAAGGAGGTTACCACATCGGATATCGAAATACGAAAAGGCGTCGCCTACATCAAAAACAAAACCGAACCTTACTCCGGCCCCATCAAGGGATATTTTAAAAAAACCGACGGCACCAACGGCAAGCTTATGTTGGAAGGAACCTACAGCAACGGATTAAAATTCGATGTCTGGACCACCTACGGCTGGAATGGAGAAAAATCCGTCGTCAAATATGAAGCCGGTCTGGAAGAGGGGCTTGCCGAGGAGTTTTATCTCGACGGATCCCTCAAAAGAACCATCGCTTATTCCAAGGGCAAGCGCAACGGATTTACCAGCGACTATGCACCCGACGGACAAGTTTCGCGACAGCTTTATTACCGCAAAGGTCTCGCCGGACGCCTCCCCTCCGCCAAAAAAAGCGAAGGCAAGGGAGGGGAATCAGAAGAGATGGACCCCAATGAAATCGAAGAGAAATTGTATGGAAAACGACAAAAATCCATGCTGGAATATATCATAGAATGGTTCTGACCTTGAGGAAAGGAAGATGTCCCCAGGTTCTTATGGATGATCACCCTGGCTGTCCCCTCCGGAAACGATCCACTGAATAGCGCCACCCACAGTCGTCACCGCCGCCAAGGGCTGGTTGATCACCAATCCATTGGCCGGATCGTCTTCCCGGGCATACCCCACCCCCAGTTTGGCCAACTGCAAAGGGGCATTGTAGCCCAGTTTCCAATGCGATTGCGGAACCCCATCCAGGGTGGGGACCGATTTCACCTCCGATCCAGGATCGGGACGCCCCGACTTGATCTCGATAATACGCATTTCCTGAAAATATTTGAAAGCCCCCAAATGCAACGGAACCACAAGCCCCTCAAACAATGAACGGGGATCCGGTATCAGGAAATCGGGGTCCAAACGGCTGAACCGATACAACTTTTCCACAATGGTTCGGGTAAACTGGTAGGCCGTGTTCTCATCCATGTCGGTGGTTGTCATCAGCGTGGCCTTGACGGCCAACGAAGGCACCGCCTGAGGCAGGCTGGGATACAACCCACCGGGAATGTTGGTTCTTACATAGTAAGGGTATTTCCTGGCAGCCCGTTCCAGACACTCTTGCGGCAACTTTAAAACGTGAGCATTGGCATTGGCCAGGGCGTTCCATACATTTTCGTTGGGGTGACCGACAACAAAAAAATAAGCGTCAATCTCTTTGTTGCGTAACGCCACCGTCGCCCCATCGGCAGTCAATTCCTTGTCTTCATCCAACACCTTGGGGGCCACATTGCAAAGTTGTATCAATTCGGTCGCGGTGCGTCGACTTCCCGACCCTTTTTGGCCAATGCTGATTTTTTTTCCCTGCAAATCTCCCCATTCCTTGATACCTGAATCGCCACGGGTAACAACGGTCAAAGATTCATTATAGAGAGCAACCACCGAGCGCAATTTATCCCGTTTGGCATCAAAAGGGGGCAAGCCGTTCCAGGCGTTGGAGATGACATCGGATTGGACAATGCCAAACTGAATGTCACCATCCTGCAACAAATGAACATTCTCCACCGACCCCTCGGTCGGTTCCACGGCACAATGGACGGTTCCCGCGACCGACTTGTTGAAATATTGGTTAACATCGCGGCAAACCGCCCCCGCAGCGGGAAAATAAACGCCAGAGACGCTTCCTGCCCCAACGATCAATCGTTCAATTTTTTTTGGCGTAGCTTCCGCTCCCCAGGCCCACAAGGGAAAGCCAAGGGTGCATACCATCCATAACGTCCACCAATAAAAACCCGATTTGCAGCGCATCACCCAAACTCCCTGTTTTATATCCTATAGAACCCATGGCACCGTTCAACTCATGGAATCTGCTCACCCTGGTTCCACTGGGTACGTACTTTTTGTCCATTGACGAATACAATAATTCCCAGGCCATGTTTTTTATCGTTAAGCCACCCGCCGATATATTTCTGGCCATTTTTAAAGGTATAGGTTCCCTGTCCGTGCTTTTGATCGTTGACCCAGTCACCAACATAGTTCCCTCCTTTGGAAAACACATATCCGCCAAAGCCAGTTTTAACCCCATTTTTCCATTCGCCATAATAATAATCGCCAACGGGATAGATGTAGGATCCCTGACCATTTTCACAATCGCCGATCACACAACCCGTCATCCCCTTGCCGATCATTTCCTTGAGGCTTTGCTGTCCCTTGGCCTGTTCCTGGGCAACCATTTCATTCTTGCGTTTTTTGGCCAACGCTTCCTGTTGGGCTTGCTGCAATTTGGCCTGGCGTTCCGCTTCGCGGGCCTTATAATCAGCAAAAGCCAAATGACGCTGGCCAACGCCAACGCGCTTGTCCTGCTGCCACATCCCAACCCATTTGTCTCCATCGACCTCAATCAGGGTACCTTTGCCCGAACGTTCTCCATTTTGCCACTGGCCTTCGTAGCGTTCACCATTTTCGTAGGTGTAAACACCATAACCATTGTCGCAATCACCAGTGCAGCGTTTGCGTTTGGCTTCCAGGGCTTGTTTCGCAACATGCTGCCTGATCTTGCGGCTTTCCTCCTCCAACTGCGCCGCACGTTCTTCTTGCTTGCGGGCTTCCTCCTGCAAACGGCGTTGCGTCCTGACCTGTTCAATTTTTTTATCGGCTTCGGTGGTCAACTCCCGGCGACGCTGCTCCTCCTGGAGCAACTCGTCATCAAGTTGTTTCATGCGTTGTTTTTCCAGGGCGTTGCGTCGTCTTTCCTCAACCTGAATATCGGCTTCTTCCGCCAGACGTAAAATATCTTCGACAGAACGGATTTCTTTCTTGCCCGTCTTCAGGGCTTTCACTTCCTTGTCGTGACGTTCGTGCAAATTTTGCAATTCATGGGACAAGGCCTCTTTTTTTTCTTTTTCCCGGTAGAGCAAAAACCCGCCCCCAACAGCCATAATAAAAATCAATACGGCCATTAAAATCAATCTTTTACGCCCGGTTTTTTTGGGTATTTTCTGGCCGGGATCGACAAGGGGAGCTGGAGTTTCACCATGATCTTCGACCCTTTCAAGCTGCTCTGCCAGCCCAGATTCTTTTTTGTCGGTACAGGGGTGGCCCGGACGGATTTTTTCGCGTGCCAATACCTCAAAAAACTGGTTGAGAGTAATTTTGGTCTCTGCCGCCTCTTCGGAACCCAAACGCTGACGCACCTCGGCGCAATAGTCTTCCAGGAGGGCATCGGAAGCCAGGAGGATGGATGTCCCCCGTTGCTTGAGCCATTGTTCCATCGCCTGGATTCGCTTGAGTTCATAGCGAATCTTTGGGACATAGCCCAAGCGTTTCTGATCAAGGATGAAAACGGCATATTCCCGTGGATACCGTTCAAGGTAATAGTCATCGGGATGCCACATAGTAAAACTTGAACCGCAATTGGGACATAAAGATTTATGCCCCAATTCGGGAACATTTTTGGATTCAATTTTAAATTTGGCATGACAATGCTGACAGCCAACCAATACTTTACTCATCGGTATCGCCGGATCCCCGCTAAAGTTTCCCTGATTCTTTTCCTGACATCGCCCACTCTCTCCATGAATGGCCCAGCCAGACACAAAAATCAAGAAACTTATTTCAACCTTGTTAACGGTGGCGTGAGATTGTACTCTGTGCTGTGGTTTTGGAGAAACAAAGTATGGTGGATCAATGACATGGGGTTTTATAAAAAAACAAGTCTCGCCATTCTGATACTGCCCTTATTCTTGTACCCATTTTTGCCCCATGCGGATGAACGACAGACCATACAAGCCCTGTACCTGCCCCTGGCAGATCATTATGCCGCTCTGGTGGCTTATGAAAAATATCGCAACCAGATGACACACGCCGACTTTCGCATCCAAAAAATGAAAAGTTGGCCACAACTACGCGGAGCCTTCCTGGATGGTGGAGCAGACATGGCCTTCATCATCTCCCCCCTGGCCATGGACATGTTTCGCCAAAAACCCGATTTTCACTGGGTCAGCCTCATGCACCGAGATGGCAATGCCCTGGCCATCAATGCACAGTTGCAGCAAGGATCAACCTTGCCCGAAAATAAGGCCGACCGCCAGCCAGACGCCAACATCGCCCTGGCATTCAAACGCGCACGCGATCAACTGGGGCATGCCTCCGTAACCGCCGTCCCTTCCCTGCTCTCGACCCATGCCGTGGTACTCTATAAATACCTCCGGGACCACAATCTGGAGCTGGGTCTGGGCAAGGAAAAGGATGATGCGGATGTCATGGCCATCGAGGTACCACCCGCACAATCCATTGCCTTCATCAAACGAGAAAATGAGCGTGGCGTACCGGCATCCTTCGAGCAATCGCTGCCATGGGCCGATATTGTCGAGACGGCGGGGGCGGGACATATCGCATGGTATTCCAAAGATGTCCTCCCATGGCCCAAAGGCCATGTCGAGTGTATCGCCATTGCCGCTGACCAGACAATCCATGACAAACCCGCCGCTTTGCAGGAGGTGATCTATTTCATCCATCGGGCCGCCCAAGATATTGAGCACGCCCGACAAACACCAGGGCCGGAAATGGCTGAAATCGTCAACATGATCCGCCAGCACGTCCCCCAACACCCGCCCAAAGCCATCATCCAAAGCCTGGATGCTGCGCTGAATGCCATCAATTATCGCTACCTGGACGTAGACAAACCAGGCTTGAAAATGGTGATGGATCTTGCCGTAGCTGCGGGTATCCTGAAACACCCCATCGACATCGACACCTTCGCCGACCCACGTTTCGGTATGGCCATGTCGGAATTGTCCACCGCCGAAATCAACGCCCTAAACCTGGACGCCATCATCCAATCACGCTGGTCGTCGAAAAAATCCCCATGAGCGCGGGACTCCCCCATCCTACCAGGCACTTGGGTATTGGCATCAAGCTGTTCCTGTGGTTCCTTGTGATCTCCATGCTGCCACTTGGCGGCATCAGTTGGAGCTATTATCAAAAAAACTTTGAATATGTCAAAAACGATATTAGTAACAGATTGTTTCACGAGCTTGAATATAAACGGATATTTATTGAAGCCTATTTCAGTGATGTTTACAATAATTTGGAAATGCAATGCCAATCCGCTGAAAATATGGTTTTTCTGCAACAACTTGTTCAATCTTTAAAGGCAAGTGGCCAACCCGCCTCCGGATTCGTCAGAGGGCTTGAGTGGGCAAAAATAACCGACGCCCTCGGTTACGATTTGCGCCTGCTGCAACAAACCTTTGACTTTGAAAATATCCACCTGATTGATCGCGATGGCAATATTCTTTTCTCCACCCTGGAAACAGATCTGCTTGGACAAAACATCCATAACCAAACCCTGGCCCCATCCCATTTTGGCATCTCCGCCAACAACGCCCTGACCAATGGCCAAGGGATTTTCTCCGATATGGGTCATTTTCCTTTAGCGGGACCGGAACCAAGTTTTTTCATGATACGCTCACTCGTCAACAGCGAAAATACAGTCATCGGACTGATTGCATTTCAACTGGACATGGGCAATATCATGGATTTTATGACGCGTAACGAAGATTTTGGCGCAACAGGAGAAACCTATATTATCGGTTCCAAAGATTTGTTTATGCGTACTGAATCACGTTTTTCCGAAGAATCAACCATCATGAAAGTAAAAATGAATCCTGAAGCTGTTGAGGCATGGACACGACAGAAAAATGAATTCAAAATTTATCACGATTACCGCAACATTGAAGTTGTTGGCAATGCCATAGTTCTACATGATGTGGAACGATACCATCTGCTCTGGACTCTGGTTGCGGAGATGGACACCAGTGAAGCCTTCGCCCAAATTCATGAACTGCGCAAAAGAACACTTATCGTCCTTATCATTACCGTCTTAATGGTTACCCTCATGGCATGGCGGATCAGTCGGCATCTTGTACATCCCATCAAGCGACTGACCCATGCGGCGACCTTGCTTGGTCAAGGGAAGTTCCATGTTGCCATCCAAGTCAAAACTTATGATGAAATTGGTGAACTTGGCACATCCTTCATCCAAATGCGTCACAATCTCCAAGAGACGACCCGACAGATGCAGGCGACACAGCAATTGGCCGAAGAGGCCAATCGCGCCAAAAGCGAATTTCTGGCCAACATGAGTCATGAAATTCGCACCCCCATGAATGGTGTGTTGGGAATGATCGATCTGGCACTGGGGGTAGCACTCCCCTCCAGAGTGCGTGACTATTTGGAGCATGCCAAAAACTCTTCCCACTCTCTGTTGCGGATCATCAATGAAATTCTCGATTTTTCCAAAGTCGAAGCGGGTAAACTGACTTTGGACCCCGTCCATTTTTATCTGGCAGACATCCTGGAAGATACGATTGCCTTGTTTGAAAAAGACGTGGACAATAAAAACATTGAATTGATCGTCGCCGCGCCGCCACAATCGTTGGGTCTGCTATCCGGGGACCGATTGCGTATCCAGCAGGTGATGACCAACCTGGTCAACAATGCCATCAAGTTTACCGAACACGGAGAAATTGTCGTTCGTGTTACCGCCGACCAGGAAGATCAAAACCAGGTACGGCTGCATTTTACAATTACCGATACCGGCATTGGCATGACAGCGGAACAAATTTCCCACCTGTTTGTTGCCTTCACCCAGGCCGACAGCAGCACCACCCGCAAATTTGGCGGCACGGGGTTGGGATTGACCATAAGCAAACGCTTAGTCAACCTGATGGGCGGCGATGTCTGGGTCGAGAGTACCGTCGGTCGTGGCAGCACCTTTCATTTCACCATTCTGGTGACCAACCATGCCGAACAAGCAAAGAACGCCCCTACCTCCCCTTTGAGTCTCATTTCCAGGAGAATCCTGGTCGTTGATGATAACGCCAGTTCCCGGAGTATTTTTTCAGAATTTTTCGCCTCTTTCAACATGAAGGTGGATACGGCGGTTTCCGGCATCGACACCCTGGAAAAGGTGAAGGAGGCCACGCTGAGAGACACCCCGTTTGATTTAATCCTGCTGGATTGGCAGATGCCCGCGCCCAACGGTGTGGAAACAGCCGCCATCATTCGTCGAGATCCCCTTTTTGCCGACAGGCCACCCAAGATCATCCTGATGACCGGCTTTAACCACGAGAATGTCATTCAGGAAGCACGCGATGTTGCCATAGACGCCTTTCTGTCCAAACCCGTTTCCCCATCCCAGCTATTCAATACCCTCCTCGATGTTTTTGGCTATGCCGTCCATCGACCTATTGTAACAGCCCAAAAAGAATGGGACAAAAAAGGATGGATCGAAAAGGTGGGCAGTGCCCATGTCCTCCTAGCTGAAGATCATCCCATCAACCAGCAAGTGGCTCGTGAAATGTTGAAAAACATGGGCCTGGAGGTCTTCGTCGTCGGCAACGGACAGGCCGCCGTTGAAGCCGTGCGTCATGAAAACTTCGACCTGGTATTGATGGATATCCAAATGCCGGTCATGGACGGGTATGACGCCACCCGCAACATTCGCTCCGATCCAAAAAACAAAAACATGCCCATCATCGCCATGACCGCCCATGCCTTGGCCGGTGATCGGGAACGTTGCCTGGACGCTGGAATGGATGACTATGTGACCAAACCCATCGAACCCGAGCTCCTTTACAGTGCCCTGGAAAAATGGATCCGACCGGGACACCGTCTCCTCGATGTCCAAACCATCCCAGTCGGACCTGAAGGGAATACATTTTCACCCCCCCTGGGAGACCTGCCCGGCATCGATGTAAAAACCGTACTGCGCCGACTGGGAGGCAACTCGACGTTGTTCCAGAAAATGCTCGGTGAATTCAACCGGGATTTTTCTACTGCCTGCGAAAAAATCAAGATGGGGTTGACTGGTGACGTCCCCTTGGATACCACCTCGCGTTTGGTTCACTCCATCAAGGGGGTCGCCGGTAATCTCGGCGCACAATCGTTGCATCATGCCGCTAAAAATCTGGAAAAAGCCCTTGTCGCAGGGCAGCGTGATCGATGGCCGGAACTTTTATCCCACTTTGAAGCGTCTTTGCATCAGGTATTGGAATCCACCCGCCCAATGCACCCGGATGCACCCACAATGGCCACGAACGCGGATTCGTTGGCGACCCTGGACGGCCCATGGGATCGAGAAAAAGGCAGAGAGATCCTCCTGGAATTGTCCGACTGGATCCAAAAAGCCAACATCAGGTCTCAGGAATGCATTATACCTTTGCGGGAAATATTAAAGGGGACTTCGGCAGAAACCGAATTGGAAATATTGGCGGAAGCTTTGGATATGTTTGATTTCCCGCAAGCCAAAAACCATCTGGATACCATCACCGCCCGTCTGCGCATTTCCCTGGAGAACAAACAATGACCGTATCAACAAATCCCGAAAAACTGTTGATCGTCGATGACATGCCCATCAATATCAAGGTGCTGGTGCAAACCCTTCGCTCCCAATACGATATCACGGTAGCCACCGACGGCTTGACTGCCTTGGAATTGACAACTTCCGAAAAACCGGATCTGATCCTGTTGGACATTGTGATGCCGGAAATGGATGGCTATGAAATTTGCAGAAAACTCAAATCCAATGAACAAACCCGGGACATCCCAGTCATTTTCATTACCGCCAAAGATGAAGATGCGGACGAGACCCAAGGATTGGAGTTGGGGGCCGTCGATTACATCACCAAACCATTCAGCACGTCTATCGTCCTGGCCCGGGTGAAAAACCATTTGCGACTGAAAAAGGCCATGGAGGAAATATCAAATTATAACAAAGCCTTGCTTGAAGCGGACGAACTCAAGGAGAATGTCAATCGCATCATGCGACACGATCTTAAAAGCCCCTTGAACGCCATCATCGGCTTTTCCTCTTTATTGCTCGAAAAGGGTTGGGACGGAGATGACAAAGAAAGTCTCGAATTTATCAGCAACTCGGCGTATACCTTATTGGGCCTGATCGACCAATCTTTGGATTTATACAAGATGGAACAAGGCATCTATCAATTAAGGCCCATATCCGTCAATCTATCGGAAACGATCCGTAAAATCATTAAAACCCACGCAAGGGATGTCGCGCTCAAACGCCTCACCATTCAACTTGTCCCGGACTCTGCAACGATGACAACCCAAAACCCAGCGATAATTCTTGGGGAGGAGTTGCTTTGTTATTCCCTGCTTGCCAATCTGATGAAAAACGCCGTGGAGGCCGCACCGAAGAGCAGTTTGATCCTGGTATCCTTGAAAAGTGAAACCACCGCGCTGGAAGTCGCAATCCACAATCAGGGGGAAATTCCGCCATCCATCAGGGATCGTTTTTTCGATAAATACGTAACCTTCGGAAAATCGTTCGGGACCGGTCTGGGAACCTATTCCGCCAGACTCATGGCCCAAACCCAAAACGGCAGCATCCGCTTTGAATCCTCCGAGGCGACGGGAACGACAGTGACGGTGCGTCTGCCCGTCCCTGGATAACGGCACAATACATGACGGTCCAAGGCGTTCACGATATCGGAAAAACCAAGTTTGGCAAAAACCACTGCGGGGGTCCGGGGGGGGAGAACATCCCGTATGCGCTAACGTTGTTATTGGCAAAAATTATTGCGGGGGTCCGGGGGGAGGTTCTCCCCCCGGCGGAGGTTTGGAGGCAGAGCCTCCAAGGTTTTTCT
>JACSDG010000098.1 GCA_015660855.1 Magnetococcales bacterium | reverse complement strand
AACATAGACTTTTGAACATGATGCCCTTCGGGCAAAGAAACAAAATCAAAACCCTGGGGCTGCGCCCCTAGACCCCCCTTGGGGGGCAGTAAAATCAAAATCAAAGTCAAATTCAAAACCTTGGAGGCTCTGCCTCCAAACCTCCGCCGGGGGGGATGATCCCCCCCGGACCCCCGCAAAAATTTTTACCAATAACAATGTTAGCGCATATGGGGATGATCCCCCCCAAACCCCCTCAGTAATTTCAACATTAAAAAAAAAAGGGGGGGAAACTGAATGGCTACCCCTAAACGTGCATGACATCGGCTTCTTTTTGAGCAACCGCCTGATCAACATCCTTGATAAAATGGTCAGTGCGCTCCTGAATCTTTTTTTCTAACTGTTTCAGCTCGTCCAAGGAGATTTTCTTGGCTTTTTCCATTTTTTTCGCCTGATCCATGCCATCGCGACGAATGTTTCGCATGGCCACCTTGCCCTGCTCACTGAGCTTATGCACCACCTTGACCAATTCCTTGCGCCGATCCTCGGTCAGTTCAGGCAAGGGAACCCGAATCAACTCACCGTCGTTCATGGGATTCAAACCCAGATCCGACTCCATAATGGCCTTCTCAATAGCCTTGGTCGTACTCTTGTCCCAAGGTTGCACCGTAATCATACGCGATTCGGGAACATTGACGGCCGCCAACTGGTTCATAGGCATGGATGACCCATAGACATCCACCATGACATGCTCCAGCAAAGAAGTGGAAGCCCTACCGGTACGAACCCCAGCCAACTCCTCCCTCAATACACCGAGGGCCTTTTTCATACGCGTTTCCAAAGATTGCAGCAAAGGATCAACCATCGTCACCCCCTATGAACGTGTAAGGCCCCTCCGCACGAACCGCTTTCAGCAGTGCCCCCGGCTGAAAAATGGAAAAAACCAGAATGGGAATGCGGTTTTCACGGCACAAGGCAATCGCCGTCATATCCATCACCCCAAGATTACGACTCCATACCTCGTCGTAGGATAATCTGTCCAATCGCACCGCCTGGGGATTGCGCACCGGATCAGCGGTATAAACCCCGTCCACCTTGGTGGCTTTCATGAGACAGGACGCCCCAATTTCAGCCGCCCTGAGACTGGCAGCCGTATCGGTGGTAAAAAAAGGATTGCCGGTACCAGCGGCAAAAATAACGACGCGCCCCTTTTCAAGGTGTTCGACGGCACTGCGGCGGGTATAGTGCTCGGCAACCTGAGGCATGAAGATGGCCGACTGGACCCGCACATCCAACCCCTGCCGCTCAAAAGCACTCTGCAAAGCCAGGGCGTTGATCATTGTGGCGAGCATCCCCATCTGGTCGGCCTGGGTTCGTTCCATGCCACGGGCACTTCCCGCCAGTCCACGAAAAATATTACCACCCCCAACCACAACGGCCACCTGCACGCCCGCAGCACACACATCCCTGAGATCAACCGCCAGTTGTTGCATAAAATCGGGATCAATGGCGTCTCCCCCACGCATCAACGCCTCCCCCGACAGTTTGAGCAGAACCCTGGAGAAACGGATCTTGGCCAAGGGGATCAACCTTGAGCCGCCTTGGCCACTTCGCAGGCAAAATCATCCTCCCTTTTTTGCAAACCGTCGCCCAAGACAAAACGTTCAAAGCCGACAATGCGAATTTGCGTTTTCAACTGCTTGGCCGTTTGTTCCACAAGTTTGCCCACCTTAAGGTCCGGATCCATGATGAATTGCTGCTCCATCAGACAATTTTCCGCATAAAACTTGGACAGTCGCCCCTCGACCATTTTTTCGATGATATTGTCGGGTTTGCCCGAGGCACGCGCCTGTTCCGAAAGAACCGATCTTTCCCGTTGCAAATCCTCCTTGGAGACAGACTCACGATCCAGGTAGGGGGGAGCCGAAGCGGCCACATGCATGGCCAGTTTACGCCCAAGCTCGGCAAGCTTTTCGGCATCGCCATCCGCTTCCACCCCGACAAGGACGCCAATCTTCCCCTGCATGTGAATGTAGGAGGCCACACACCCCTTGGCCACATCGATGCTGGCCAGGCGTCGCAGGTTCATGTTTTCGCCGATGGTGGCGATCTGATGGGTCAATTCTTCACCGACAGCGAAGGCAATAAATTTGTCATTCTTTGCCGCAAAGTCGGTTTCGGAATTAACCTCAAGCAGGATCCCCATCGTGGCAGAAGCCGCCGCCACAACCTTGCCCTCAGCGGCAACCCGCCCCGCCTTTTTGGCAGCGGAGGAAAGCCCTTTTTTGCGTAACCAATCCACCGCCGCTTCCAGATCGCCGCCCGTTTCCGCCAGGGCTTTTTTGCAATCCATCATCCCGACCCCCGTCTTTTCACGGAGTTCCTTCACCAGATTTGCACTTACAGACATCGTTTCAATCCTCGAAAACGTTTCAGAAAAAATGGCCCGCACACACCACCCGGACTCACAATTGTTCGATCATCTCCTCATCCTGGTCGGCCTCTTCAATCAGTTTGGAGGGAACCTGGGATAGACGAATGGAAGTGTCCTCCTGTCTCTCATAAACCGGATTATCACCACGCACCTGGACACCATCGAGGATGGCCTCCCCCATTTTGGTGAGGAACAGTTTCAGGGAGCGGATGGCGTCATCGTTGCCGGGGACGATCCAATCGATGGCGTCGGGTTGGCAGTTGGTATCGACCAGGGCCACCACGGGAATCCCGAGTTTGTTGGCTTCCTTGACGGCAATGGCTTCCTTGTTGGTGTCCACGACGACAATCAGACTGGGGAGGCGGGTCATGTCCTTGATGCCGCCCAGGGAACGTTCCATCTTCATGCGGGATCTTTCCAGCCCCTGCACCTCTTTTTTGGTCAAAGCCTCAAAGGTGCCATCGGTTTTCATTTTTTCTATGTCTTTCAACCGACGGATGGAACCCTGGATGGTCTTCCAGTTGGTGAGCGTGCCGCCCAGCCAGCGATGATTGACATAATACTGCCCGGTTTTCTCTGCCACGTCGGAAATCATTTCCACCGATTGACGCTTGGTGCCGACAAACAGGACAACACCACCTTTACTCACCTCGTTACGCACGAAAACATAGGCATCGCGCAGCAGACGCACCGTCTGATGCAGGTCGATGATATGAATGCCATTGCGCGATGAAAAAATGAAGGGGGCCATTTTTGGATTCCATCGCTTGGTCTGGTGGCCGAAGTGAAATCCGGCATCCAGCAATTCCCGAACGGAAAATTTTGCCACTTTATGAATCTCCTGTTTTAATTTCGGTTGGGCCACCGACGGGTTGGCTGTTTTCCATAGGTCCAACCCCCTCCCTTATACCAGGGAACCGGGGCACCGGGACCGACAAACACCGCCGTGTGTCGTGTTGTCAACTTCACATAAACCCATCGAGTGTAGTCTCTGATGCCACAATAATCAAGCAACTGCCTAGCCTCTTTTTCAAAAACACCCGACAAGGTCACGACCCGTGGCCCTTCTCCCCCAGTGACTCTGCGTGGAGAAAAAACAACTGTACTAATTGTTATTTATACAAGTTTCTACTGTTATCTGCAACCCCAATTCGTTCTTATCCTTGTTTTTAATTTCAGACTCTCTGATCCAGCAACATTCATTAATGGCATTTTTTGACGCTAGTGTGTGTTGATTTTATTGATAATTCTAGTGCCATCGTCCATTCCGGTCTCATGTTGAAAAAATACAGCATTATCAGGTGTAAATCAGAAATTCTGAATTGAACAAATTGAACAAATTTAACAAATTGATTTGAAATATAATGACTGCCATGATAGGGTTTGCGTGTTGTTTAATTTTCAGTTCAGAACCAACAGGGACCAAAATGGGCACCGCAACGAATCATTTACAATTGAATAGCAAAATAATATTGTTAAAAAAATATCCCGTAAAATTAACAGTTCAAGGATTGAAAACTTTCCACGGAACCCTGGAAAGCATAACCCACGCTACGGCCACACTGATTCTTTCGGCGAAGCTCGTCGCCGGAAAACACTGTTTCGTCTATGTCAAGGTCGATCAAACCGAACTCTATTCCCGCGCCGACGTACTGGATGCCAATCGTGAGCGTGTAACTCTCAAGATGGAGAACGGTTTATCGCTGTTTAAATCCATCGCTCGTTTTGACGCAATGCTTGAACCGTCCACTTTGAAACAAATCATCAAAATCCAGTCCATTCAACGGATCGTGTCCGGCCTCGAAAACCACCCCTCCAGTAAAGACCAGAGAAAACCCAATTGTTGGCAGGTCAGCGGTTGTGGAAAAGAACATTATTGCGCCGCCGGGACGTCAAGCCAGTTTGATGGCTATTTCGGAGGACACAACGGAGGCCGGTTCTGTGCCTTTATCGAAGGGACATTGTGCAAGAAAGGACGCCCGCTCTCGGAGGAAAAAAAACTTGAAAATTGCTTATCGTGTTCCTTCTACAGTCAATTACTGGATGAAGTCACCACCGATGCCTCCTTAGGCAGGCCTTGATCCTCGTTTCGGCCAATGCTCAAGCGTAGGGATTCTGGAATTGTGACCACTCCCCCCACCACCGGGGGGAATGATCACCCCCCCCGGACCCACGCAACAATCTTTGCCGAACTTTTTTTTCCGATGCGTCAAGAATAATGCTCTGCCATTCCTGAACCTGTCATCACCCCAGGCGGCTCAAACGGGACTTCACTGCCCAACCGCCGACCCAAACGAATAAAGGCCGGCGCATCATAACTCCCCCTGAGGTTGAGGGGATCACCCTCCATGCCATGGCTCTCACGCTCGGATGGCTCCGTAACCGACTTGTCCATCATAGACCAATCTCCCTGCTTTCGGTTGGATAACGGGCATATTTTTGCACTTTCCAAGCCACTTCTAACGCATTCGTGTCATCGCTAAAAAATGGGCCACCATAAACTTGAAAGCCAACCCAACAAATAACGCAATAATAATAGCTTGTATAAGACTCCAAATTTTCTTCCACATATTCACCCATCCCCCGGCACTTCAATGCCTGCCACCAAAACACCAGCAATCGGCCATCCCCACCCCGGTCAATGATCATTTCCCGGCAAAAAACCTACTCTTCCAAGAAGGGGACAAAACTGACATGAACATGCCCCGTATGGGGAACCTTCTGGTAAATACGATGAATCAACTCAATCTCCAATCGATGCAACCGGGTCACAGAAAGCCCCTCATCAACCCCAAGACGTAAATCCAACTCCCACGTATCCCCCAAACGCCGCCCGCGAAAATCCATTTTTCTCTTGATCTCCGGCAGGGTATCCACCACCTTTTCCACCTCCTTGAGGACATGCTCCGGTGCCCTGACATCCAACAAACCCTTGACAGCATCCGTCACAATCACCAACCCCGCACGAATCACCAAAATCGACACCCCCAACGCCGCCAGATGATCCGCCCACAACGCCCCCAGTTGGGTCGCAACCACACCCAATAGTATCAATAACGCCGACAACGCATCGTTGCGGTTGTCCCAAGCCGCTGCCGTAATGACCAAATTGTTGTTCTCTCTGCCCACACACGACATGTACCGATACATCAACTCACACACCACCCCCGTCAGCATCGCCCCGACAATCGCCAACCCCGAAGGTACCGACACCATCCCCTCGTGCAAATGAATAACATTGTAGGACATAAAGGAAACCGACCCCGCCAGCAGGGCCAAACCGACAAACAAAGCCGTTAAAAATTGAATTTTGCCATAGCCATAAGGAAAATCTTTGGTCGCCGGTCGGATCGACGCGCGAATACCCCAAAAGTTAACGCTTTTGGCCAACAAATCACCTAAAAATTGTAATGCGAATGCATGCAAAGCCACACTACCGGCCAAGAAACCAACGGCTCCCGTAAAAAGGGCCTGACCTGCCACCACGATCAAGTCCATTTTCGCCGCCTTGAGCACACACTCAACACACTCCGGCTTTTGACTCACCCGCAACCTCGTCTTCCATATTCTTTACAGTTTTTTAAAGAAAAAGCGGGACTGAACAGTGTTTTTCCGATACGTGCCCCCCGCTCTGCCGAAGAAGATAAACCAGTCACAAACCTCAGGACCACACCATAAAAAAACCCGGTCAGGTCAGAACCTGGCCGGGCTGTTCCTTCAGACAGGCGGTAAAAAAAATTCACCCTGCCATAGCCGCAATCACGACCGTGCTCCGACACACCTAAGCCGTGGCTTCCTCCACTTCATCCCCTTCGCCCATGTTTCGACGCTTGAGATAACTGTATACACCCACACCGGTCACCGCAGCCCCTAGCAACAACGCCGGTCCCCACGGCCCTAAACCAAGTCCCAGCCCCAAACCAACTCCCGTCCCCTTCCAAATCACCCCGCTCCCCGCCGCTTTGGTGACCGCTGTTTTTCCCGCCACCGCCGCCGCTCCGGTCTTGCCAACCGCCGCCGCAGGAGTAGAAGTTGCTGCACCAGCCAAACCCGCAGCCCCACCCTTGACCGCCCCAACCGCCTGGGGCGGCGCGAGAGCTACCGTTTGAGCCGTGGCCATCGGACCACCAGTCCCCAACGCCGCCGCAACCGCTCCGCCTTTGGCCAAAACCCCGCCACCCGCCGGCTGCAACATCAGCCAAGTCTCCCCCCCCTTGGCCGCAACCACTGGAGCCTTGCCAAGCACAAAGGTCTTGCCTACCAGCGAAGACGAGGTCACACTCCCCGCATTGGCCTGCACCTTGAGGGCAATGAGTTTGCCACTACCTTGGGCAGGTTGCAAAAACAACCAGCTCCCCCCTTTGCCCCCCATCAACGGCGATGGCACAACCGAAAAACTTTTCCCCGCCATCCCAGACAGCTGGGCCGCCTGACGCCCGCCCTCCAGCTTGACCATGACCAGTCCCGCCGTCGATCCCTGGGCCACCCCGCCAGCCGCCGCCCCCCCGGTTACCGGATTCAACGCCAGCCAGTTACAAGCCCCGCCCACCGTCATGGGAGCCTTAGCCACCGTCACCGTTTTGCCGGTCAGACCGGACAGACTGGCAAGTTGACGCGCCCCTTCCAGTTTGATGGCTACCGTCTTTTTGGCCGCCGCCGCACCCAACTCCCCCGCCGGTTGCAAAAACAGCCAATTGCCCATCAATCCGTTCCCGGCCGATGAAACCTGCCCGACAACGTAAGACTTCCCAGACAGAGCACCCAACTGCGCCGCCTGCCTTGCGCCCTCCACAGCCAACAACACCGGTTCAGTCCCAGCCATGATCCCATCTCCATTACAAAACATTAAGACCGTTCAACCAGTCAAAAACTGTTGGCGGTAATCCAGACCCCCAGCGAAAGCGATACCAGCACCCGCCCGACAGAACAACCCGAACATGATGCCCTCCGGGCAAAAACCAAAACCTTGGGTACTCCCGCCCACCAACCACGGCGGAGGGGGGGGGGGATGATCTCCCCCCGGACCCCCACAATAATTTTCGCCAAACCTTACTTTTCCGACACACAGACAGCAAGGTCATAAAACCGCACCTAAAAGGTGCGCCAAAAACCCATCACTCCACATGCTCCCGCCCCTGCGTGTACTGCCTGTCCTCCACCGTCCAGCTTTTAACCAACCACATGGCCCCCAGCACCAACAGCCCCACCCCAAAGACAGGAGCGACGGCCATGGCCGGAAAATGGGACGATATGGCGGGCACGGCAAACTTGGCGGTTGCCTTGCCGAAAAAACCACCACAGCCCAAGGCAGAAGCCTTTACAACCGTCACCGTTTTTGCCGCGCTGACATGAACCCCCCCTGGGCCCGTCAGTGTCAACGTTTCCCCCGGGCCAAGATCCATCAGCAATTTACTGGCCACATTCTCCATTACACACCCCCGATCCCTTCCTAATCAAATGAGGGACATCACACAACCATCGCTGGGATTGTAACTCTTTTGGACCCAGGCCACAACGTTGGAAGATCACCCACCCTGCCGACACCAGGGTCGTCAAATTTTCCACACTCCCCCCCGCCGATCCAACGATTCCGCCAAACCCCGCAAACCACGAAAAACCGCAAGTTCAAAAAAAAATCAACGACTTATAAAAAAGAAAATTATCCTGGCCTCTGAATTGCATTATCTCGTCTAACACAAGCCAGCCGCACAATATCTGGCCCAACGGACAACGAAACATCCCTCAAGGAGGAATCTTTACCATGTCACTGCAAACCATCAGCAACCATGGCGTCACCGTCCCCAACAATCCGCCTCCCACCATCAAGAAGCTCGACCGCTACGTGGACCGCATCGAACGTGCACGCCAATCGGCACAGGATGCCGCCCGCAACCACATCGACCGCATCCTCACCGAAGCCGAAGCCGATGGCTTCGATCAGGACATCGTCCGCCTGCTGGCCCGGGAACGCCGCATGGCCAGCGCACTCGACAAGTTCCTTGCTCGACGCCACTTGTCCTGATGTCCCGGCTACCATGGTCGCAACAAGGCAGGCCAGAAAAGAACGTCCGTCAACGTCAGGGGGTCACCGGCCCGTCACGTCCCCACAAAGACCCCCTGATCCCGACGGCACCTCGGCCAAGCCTCACTCGATTTCAAAAATCTTGTCCAGGTGCGCCAGTTTGATGACCTGTGTAACACTGGGGTTTCTCATGGCCCCGATAATTTTGACCCGCCCTTTTTTTTTCTCCGCGCATTCCCTGATCATCAACAGCACCCCGATCCCCGCCGAATCAATGGACTGAACCCCAGACACGTCGATCACCACCGTGCGAACATCCTCCAGCTCGTGACACTCACGGCGCAGTGCTGCCCATGTGGAATGGTTAAGCGGACCTGCGATGCCAATATGGACATCCCGGTCTGTATCGACATGTAGCTGCACTTTTGGCATAGCAATCCCTAAACTTGAGAAAACAACACACCCGAAACACCCACCCCCGCCGGCAACGCAAACATTATGCCCTTTGGGCAAAGAAAACAAAGCACAAAAGTCAGGGCAGCTTGGGTTTTTCTTCCACACGAGGTTTAAACAAATCCGCACATGGACCTAAGTGGGCCCCCCCCCAGTAAATATATAATTTTTTTAAAATATTCAATAGAAATATAAACTTTTAACATACCCCCCCAGATACAACCTTCAGGTTCAAATCCGCCCCACAAACAACCCTGACGCCTAAACTAACCGTCCAGCGCACACGGAATGGTACCACGCATTGCCGCAATTGTCTTGCCCACTAGAAAAAAAAATGCCTGCCAGAACACACGCGATTGATGCCGACGCACACCGGAAAGTTGAACTTGTCCCGCCTCATGATCTATCTTGCCCTCCAGCCCAACACTCGAAGAACACCCCACTGGAGGTACCACGTGCCCATTCCCTCGTTCATGGCGATCCTTGTCATGATGTTCATGGCCCCAGCCATGGCCCAGGACGACAAAACGACAGAGACCACGCTTCTTGTCAAGGTCATCCCCCGGGGTGCCGAAGTTTTGGTCAATGGTGTCCCCATGGGCAAAGCCCCCTTTCTCATCAAGAAACCGCCCCTGGGCCAGATCAGTCTACGTGCGCGGCACATGGGTTATCGCTCCCTGACGCGCAATTTTGAGGTCATCGCCAACAAGAACAACGTCACCGTTTTTATCCTGGCCAACCGTTCCGGCAACCTGGGTTCCCAAACCGGAACCCTCATCATCGAATCCGAACCCCAGGGAGCCACCTTATCATTGGACGGTGCCCCCCTGGGAAAATCCCCCATGCGCGCCGAAAGCGTCGGCGAAGGAGAACACAGGATCACCGCCATATTTCCAGGATTGGGAGAAAAAACGGCGGTCGTCCAGGCCATCGCCAGCGAAGCCATCCAAGTCCACATTCCTTGGGCTGAACCCATGCCAAAAAACTTTCGCCTGGACATCACCCCCAAAGAAGCCAAAGTCCACTTTTTGAACCACCCCCAACCCTATCAACCAGGAATGCCTCTCCCCAAAGGCCGATACCTCCTGCGTGCCTCCCATCCCGATCATGTCACCACCGACATCGCCGTCGACATGGGCGACAAAGATTTCCACAGTTGGGTGACACTCCAAAAGACCATCCCTGTCCCCTCCCCTCCAGCGCAGAATCCACAAGCATCAAAGCCAGCCGAACCCGCGCCAGGAAAATAACGCTTCATGGCCAAAATCTCAGAAGTTTTGAACTTTTTTTGTCGCTCCCCGAAAGCCTGCAAGAAACAATGGACATGCCGTCAGACGATCCGATTGATTTTACGAATGTTCTTGAATACAGATCAACCATCATTCACGCTGTCAGGATCCCCCCTGCATTGCACGGTAGCATTGGGGGGAGAAATGTGACAAAGTGTGTTTCTGGTGATCGTATTGGCTCCCTCGCTCGCCACCCGGTGCGAACCTAGTGAATGGAAATCATGGAAGAAACGCGTCACGACAAAAAAAAGGTCTTTGAGTCCTTGCTGAAAGCCCAGCAGGAATCCACTCTTTTGGAGATTGCTTTCGGCGGTAGTGACAACAGCGAACGTTTTGGGTCCCGGGTACTGCCATTTCCGGGCTTCGAGGGGGTGGATCGTGATGGCAACAAAATTATTGCCGGACACGGTCAGAAAACCGATGAGACAGCCGACGATGCGGAAACACAACCCCGGGGATTTGTTCAAAAAGAAATTCCTGCCTCTTTTTCGATTGTTCCGTTGGAACCCACAACCGGCAATATTAAAATACGCAAGGCACCGCAAGTTCTGATCCGGTACTTCATTGGGCTGGAGAGCTATGAAATTGCCACCACCTTCCAGAAGGTATTGATGGTGGATGGTTCTCAGGCGATCCAGTTGGCCATGCCCAATCAGGTTCGTATCCTCCCCCGGCGGCAACAGACTCGCGTCGCGGTCCCACCCCAGGCCAACATGAAGGTCACGGTGCAAAAGCGGGGCAGTACAGGGTTTGACGCCCACCTGATCGATCTCTCCCCAGGGGGGCTGTCCTGTGCCTGCCAAGAACCGCACGGGTTGTTGGAGATCGGCGACAAGGTCGGGGTCATCATTCAGGGACCATTGCTGCAAGGAACGCCTGTTTCCACCTTTGGTTCGGTCTGCCGCATCGCCCGCGCCCGGGACGAAAATAATCTACAGCAAGCCAGCCAACAGTTCGGAATCCAATTCAAACTGGTCTCAGTAGCCGATGCCATGACCATTGACCGCATGGTCCGGGAACTCAGTAAGAAACCAAAAAAATCCCGCTAGGAGTCCCGATTCTCCAGGCACCCCAAGGGTTGGCCTACCAGACAGGCCAGCTGGTGTTTCCGCCGTTCTCTGTCAGGATTTAGTGTAGAATTTTGGTTGACAACATCTCAGTCTTGTTTGTATCGTTCGTACCTAAGTGGAGTTCAATCGTCGTGCAGAGTGGGCAAGGCGGCCTATGTGGAGGCGTTTCCGCCCGGTGATCGGGATTCAGGTATTGCTCACGTTGGTGGGTGCCCTGCTGGTCGGAGGTCAGACAGCCCCGTCTGTCCTTATGGGGGGGGCCGTCGGAACCGCCGGTGCCGTGGTTTTCGTAGCCATGGCCTCCCGAAAAACCCAGGCCACTTCGGCCACAGAAGTGCTAATCGGTGCCCTTCTGGCCGAGGGAGCGAAGTTGCTGGTCATTGCCCTGCTGCTGTGGCTGGCGGTCAGCAGCTACCCCGAATTGGTGCTGACAGGTTTTGTCGGGGCGTTCATCATGTCAATCTTAATCTTCAGCCTAGCGTTGTTTATTGGCGACACAAAGACCCTTCCTTGAATAAAGCGCGGGATTTTGCAATCCATGACTACCGAACAGGGGCTGAGTCCCACATCCTACATCAACCACCATCTGACACAATTAACCCATTCGGTTGGAGACTCCCCCTTCTGGACCCTGCATGTCGATACGGTCGTCGTGTCACTCCTGTTGGGTGTGGTCGGATTTGGCTTTCTGCGCTGGGTCGTAAGCGGTGCCACATCGGGTGTGCCCGGTAAACGCCAAGCTTTCGTCGAACTCGCCTTTGAGTTCGTGGACAGGGAGGCCCGTGGCATTTTTCATGGTGACCGGCACAGGTTTCTCGCCCCGACGGCATTGACGGTGTTTGTCTGGGTGCTCCTGATGAATGCCATGGATTTTCTCCCAGTGGACATCATGGCTTGGTTTTTTACCGATGTGTTGCATTTGCGCGCATTTCGTGCCGTACCCACGGCAGACATCAACACCACTTTTGCGCTCTCCTTGGTAGTATGGCTGTTGATGATCTACTTCAGTGTCGTGGTCAAAGGATGGGGCGGTTGGGTACACGAACTCATCGGTACCCCGTTCGGAAGTCATCCCCTGCTGTGGCCAGTCAACTTTTTGTTCAACTTGGTGGAACTGGTCTCCAAGCCTCTGTCGCATTCGTTGCGGCTGTACGGTAACATGTATGCTGGCGAGATTGTTTTTCTCCTGCTTGGCATGTGGGCGGCAACAGGACTGAGCGGTGCCTTCTTCGGCGTTCTGCTCGGTGCCGGGTGGGCTGTCTTTCACATTTTGATCGTTGTTTTGCAGGCTTTCATCTTCATGATGCTTACCATCGTCTATATTGCGATGGCCCATGAGAGCCATTGATTCAGGTTTTTTCTACCATATCAATAACGAAAGGAAAGACAGTGGATAAACTTCAAATGTTGGCCATGATTCAAGCCAGTACGGCTATCGGTATCGGCCTGATGATCGGCCTGGGTGCTTTGGGGGCATGTATCGGTGTGGGCATCATGAGCAGCCGTTTTCTCGAAGGGGCGGCACGTCAGCCCGAGTTGATGCCGCAACTTCAAGCCAAGGTTTTTCTGTTGCTTGGTCTGATCGACGCATCTTTCATCATCGGCGTTGGTTTGGCCATGCTGTTTGCGTTTGGCAACCCGCTACTGGCGGTGATTCAATAACATCAAGTCCGATGCAACGGATTACTCTTCGCTAGGGTGTTGTCGTGAATATCAACCTCACACTGTTCTCCCAGGCGCTCGCTTTTGCCATTTTCATCTGGTTTACGGTGAGATTTGTCTGGCCGCCGTTGATCAAGGCGATCGAAGAGCGACAGAAACAAATCGCCGAGGGTCTGGCTGCCGCCGATGCGGGCAGGAAAAGTCTCGACACAGTGGCCCAGCAGGTCGCAGAGATCGAGAAAGAAGCCCGAAAGAAGTCTTTCGAGATCATCGAAATGCACGAAAATCGCGCCAAGCAGATCATCGCCGATGCCCGGGACGAGGCCCACGCCAAGGCCGAGCGCATCATCGCCCAGGCCAATGAAGAGGCGCAGCATGAAGCCGCCCGTGCCCGGGAAACTTTGCGCGTCGAGGTGGGAAATCTTGTGGTGCAAGGGGTGGAGAAAATTTTGCGGCGGGAGATCGACCCCAAAACCCATGTCGACATTTTAAACCAACTTCGGAAAGAACTGTAATGGCCGAGCTTGCGACTTTGGCGCGCCCCTACGCAGTGGCTGCGTTCAAAGTAGCTGATGCGGAAGGACAATTGGCTGCTTGGTCGGATGCACTCAAAGATCTGGCCGGGATTGTCGCTCATGCCGAGGTGCGGTCTGTCATTGGCGATCCCCGGTTGTCGGTCGCACAGTTGGCGACCGTGCTGTGCTCTCTGGTGCCGGTCGGCCTGACGGCTCAAATCGAGCAGCTTGTGCGTATGTTGGCGGCTGCCAGAAAGCTGGTGCTGTTACCGATGATTGCCAAGCAATTCGACGCTCTGAAGAACGAGCGGGAGGGAAAGATTGATGTCATGGTTTTCTCGGCACGGCCCGTGAACAACGAGCAACTGGATTCGCTGGCAAAGGATTTAGCAAAAAAGCACAACAGCAAGGTGAACATTCAATGGACTCTCGATGAAGCGTTGATAGGCGGTATCAAAGTGATGGTTGGCGACCATGTGCTGGATGGCTCGGTGCAGGGTAGGCTTGACGCTCTCCGCGCCAGCGTTGCAATCTAGGCAAAACTTACGACTGGGTGCGAACATGCAACAGAATCCTTCCGAAATCAGCGATCTGCTGAGAGAGAAAATTCAGAATCTTGGAGTGGCAGCTACGGTGAAGGCCCAGGGGGTGGTGGTGTCCGTCTCCGACGGCATCTGCCGTATCTACGGTCTGGAAGATGTCATGCAGGGCGAAATGCTGGAGTTTCCCGGTAACGTTTTCGGGTTGGCCCTCAACCTGGAACGCGATTCTGTCGGCGCAGTAATCCTGGGGGAGTATGATCGCATCACCGAAGGTGATACCGTCAAGTGTACAGGTCGCATCCTGGAGGTGCCGGTAGGGCCTGAATTGATTGGTCGTGTCGTGGACACTCTGGGTCGGCCTGTGGATGGTCGTGGTCCGATCCACGCGAAGATGACCGACGTGGTTGAAAAGGTGGCGCCGGGCGTGATTGATCGCAAATCGGTGTCGCAGCCGGTCCAAACAGGCTTGAAGGCAATCGATTCCATGGTGCCCATTGGCCGGGGCCAGCGTGAGTTGATCATTGGCGACCGGCAGACGGGCAAGACCGCCTTGGCCATTGATGCAATCATCAACCAGAAGGGCAAAGATCTGATTTGCATTTATGTAGCCATCGGCCAGAAAGCTTCCTCCATCAAGAGCACCATCATGAAGCTGGAGGAAACAGGAGCCATGGCCTACACGATTGTCGTCGTCTCTTCGGCCTCCGACGCCCCGGCTCTACAATATCTGGCCCCCTATTCGGGCTGCACCATGGGTGAATATTTCCGGGACCGTGGCCAGGATGCCCTGATCGTCTACGACGATTTGTCCAAGCAGGCGGTGGCTTACCGCCAGATTTCCCTTTTGTTGCGTCGTCCTCCAGGCCGTGAGGCATATCCTGGGGATGTGTTCTATCTCCACAGCCGTTTGCTTGAGCGTGCAGCCCGGGTGAACGCCGAATATGTCGAAGTGTTCACTCAGGGTGCTGTCAAGGGTCGAACGGGTTCGTTGACCGCGCTTCCCATCATCGAAACCCAGGCCGGCGACGTGACGGCCTTTGTACCGACCAACGTGATCTCGATTACGGACGGTCAGATCTTTCTGGAGACCGACTTATTCAACTCGGGTATCCGTCCGGCCATCAACGCAGGCATTTCAGTTTCCCGGGTGGGTGGTGCCGCGCAGACGAAGGTGATCAAAAGTTTGGGCGGCGGTGTTCGTCTGGCATTGGCCCAGTATCGTGAGCTGGCGGCGTTCGCGCAGTTTGCCTCCGACCTGGACGAAATGACCCGCAAACAGCTGGAGCGGGGCCGCATGGTGACCGAGTTGATGAAGCAGCCGCAATATCAACCGTTGCAGGTTTGGGAAATGGCGTTGGTGCTGTTTGCCGTTAATAATGGTTACTATGACGACGTGGAAGTCAAGAAGGCTCTCGTGGTAGAAAAAGCCATGCGTGAATTCATGAAGGTCAAATTTGCGACCTTGGTTGATTCCATTGAGACGAACAAGCAGCTTGCGGAAACCGAGGAGGCCACCTTGCATGCGGCAATCCGTGAGTTCAAACAGGCGAGCGTCGTTTAATGGCGCAGTGTGTCGTTAAAAAAAGGGATGGTTGGGGGCGACGCGCCCGGTCCTGAGTGACCCGGGATGGAGGGTTATGGCCGGTTCAAAAGAAATACTTAGCAAGATCAAAAGCGTACAAAATACGCGAAAGATCACCAAGGCGATGGAAATGGTTGCCGCCTCCAAAATGCGCCGGGCGCAGGAGCGGATGCGCTTTGCGCGTCCCTATGAGGAGCGGGTTCGCCGTGTTGCGGCCCATCTGGCCGGTGCAAATCCGGAGTATCGGCACCCTTTTCTGATCCGACGTCAGGAGACCAAAGGGGCCGGGTTTATCGTAGTGACCACCGACAAAGGATTGTGTGGCAGTTTGAACACCAATGTCCTGCGTGCCGTCACTCTCAAGATGAAGGAACTGGCCAATGCCGGTATCGAGGTCCAGGCCACCGCCATCGGCAATAAAGGCTTTAATTTTTTAACGCGAATGAAAGCGCGGGTTGTTTCCCGTGTGGTACACATGGGTGACGTGGCCCATGTTTCCAAGTTTATT
>JACSDG010000097.1 GCA_015660855.1 Magnetococcales bacterium | reverse complement strand
GTTGCGACACTGGGTGATTTACCGTCGCATCTGCTACGGCACACGCACCGCTCAAGGGAGCCGGGTGGTCGCCTTATTGGCAAGTGTGATTGAAACATGTCGCAAACGAAAGGTCTTGCCATGGCCATTTCTGGCAGATACGATCGCCAAGCGTAGAAGAGGCGAGGCGGTGCCGCCTTTGCCGGCCATTGCGGCTGCTTAAGAAGGATGTTGCCTTCCGTAACCGATCGTTTTTCCGGTCCAAAAATGGGGGGGGGTGAACGGTTACTTCTTCGACAGGTGAAGGAATTTTAAGTGGAAGAATTTCTTCTGGAATATGGTTATCTGGTCCTTTTCATCGGAACCTTCCTGGAGGGGGAAACAATCCTCCTGGTTGCGGCCTATCTGGCCTCCCGTGGCAATCTTGATCTTTGGACGACGATTGCGGTTGCCGGCACCGGAACTTTTTTGGGCGATCAGCTGGCTTTTTGGATTGGTCGGCGTTTGGGCAAGGAATGGTTTTGGCAACGGGAACGCCAGTGGACCAAAGGGGTCAAACGTGTCCTTGAGCTGATTCAGCGTTGGGATGTGTGGTTCATTCTGTCCTATCGTTTCTTTTACGGAGTGCGCAACGTCAGTTGCTTCGCCCTGGGGATGAGTCAGCTTTCCTTCTTCCGCTACATGATTCTTAACTTTTTGGCGGCTGGCATTTGGGCCACTTCTTTCGGTATGGCCGGCTATTATTTTGGCAAGGCGGTAGAAAAATTTTTGGGCCAAGCCAAGGAATACGAACTGTATGTTTTGGCTGGGTTGGTCCTGTTGGCGGTTCTGATTTGGCTGGCCAAGCGATTGCGGGCAAAGAAAACGAGCGTCGAATCTCAGGCCTAAATCGTGGAAAGGGTCTGAACGGTTACCTCACTTGTGGCATACAGGTGCAGACAATTCGTTGTCGGTCCCCCAACTGGCAAGCCACGTATCAACCTCTGTAGCGGTCGAGTGCAGTCCTGTCTTTTGATATTCTTCCCATGCCTTGATGGCATCCTGCCGGAAGGCTTCGCGTTTCCCCTCGCGCTTGATGGATATCGATCTTGGGATGGTCATGCCATGTTCTCCCACTTCAAGGAAGTGTTTCAGGATTGGATGATTTGAAATCCATCCTTACAAATAGTCCTGATCCCATGTGACGCAACGTCACAGCAAAGATAGGATCTCCCTTCCCTCATCCCCCTCCCTTCAGAATCCGCGCCTTGTCGCGATTCCAATCGCGATCCTGAATGGTCTTGCGCTTGTCAAATAATTTTTTACCCCGGCCCACCCCCAGCTCCAGTTTGACCCGACCGTCCTTCCAATAGGCTTTCAACGGAATCAAGGTCAACCCTTTTTCCTGAATCACACCGATCAGGCGGGTTAGTTCTTTTTTGTGTACCAAAAGCTTTCGTATACGCACGGGATCATGGTTAAACTGGTTGCCATGATCATAGGTTGAAATATTGGCGCGCAGCCAAAACAATTCCTCACGAATAACAGTGGCATAGGATTCACCCATGTTAAGTTTACCCGCACGCAAAGATTTGACCTCGGTTCCGGTCAATACGATACCTGTCTCGAATTTTTCAAGAATTTCATAGTTAAAACGCGCTTTACGATTATCGCTGATGATCTTGATGCTCATGGCACTCACAAATTAAAGACGGTCTATGGTCAAAGTCTCACTTCAGGGTGCGAAGATAAACAATCAAATCTTGCCGCCGCTGATCGTCCTTTATACCGGGAAATATCATTTTTGTCCCTGGAATCACGGCATCGGGATCGGTAATAAAATCATCAAGATTTTTTGTGTTCCACACTTTCAAACCCTGTGCAACTGCCTTTTTGAAAGGTTGGGAAAACGGGTATTCCAAAACGCCACCCGCCGGACGCCCGACCACCCCCATCAAATAGGGGCCAACAATATTTTTTTTCTCCGGCCCCAAATCATGGCAGGCACCACATTTTTCCGACTCGATACGCCCCCGTTTGACACGCTCCACAAAACTGGAACTGTCCTCAGCTGCGGACAGGGAAAGAATCGCCTGATCGATCAGCGGGGCCATGCGACTTTCTTTCGGATCCTGCAAAGTTTTTAAATATTCGATCAATGCCTTGCGTTCCGCGCCGAGGTGCAAGCCGGCAAAAGCCATTTTGTTTCCAGGGATAAAGTCTCTGGGATTGTCCAGGTAACGGTCAAGAGAGAATTCATCCCATACGACCCCATCCTGGCGCGCACGAAGTTGGGCACGAGAATAGACATATCCCTGTACCGAAGCCGCCGGCTTACCCACAATCTCCCACAGCGGCGGGCCCACCCGGGTAAACCTGCGGGCACTGGTCAAATCGTGGCAGGGAAGGCACTTGCGGGAAATACGCTTGCCCTGATCCACTTGGCTGAGCATGACATTGGCCGGAGGATAGGCGGAATCAACCCCGAGTTCGTCGCCAAAAAAATGGAACACGCCAACGAACACCACCACACCAAAAACCGTCAAAATTACGGCCAGAAAATCCTTGTTGCCATTCACCCTCAAGACCTCCTGCCATCAGGCTCAATCAGAGAAACAACGCTTCAGCCTGAATAACGACAGTAAACAAGGAATCGGCAAGTCGGGTCAAGGTTGGAAAAAAAAGGGCGGCCTGAGGCCGCCCTTTAATCCTACCCACTCGCCGCAGAGGCGGATCAGGGCGTCGGAAGGGTTTTCATGAACGCAATGGCATCGGCACGCTCTTCCGCGCTAGGCATACCGGGGAACACCATTTTGGTCCCTTGCATGAAATTTTTGGGGGAGGTAAGAAGTTTGTCGAGGTTTTCCTCGGTCCAAGTCAAGCCTTCGCCCGACATTTTGACCATGGCTGGGGAGTAGGCAAATCCCGCAACCTTACCGGCCGGCTTCCCCACAATACCCGCTTCAAGGGAGGGGCCGAGCTTGCCGGCTTTGGCAATGGCTTTGCCGAAAGCATGGCAGGTGGTGCATTTGGATTCGACCAATTTCTTCCCTTTCTCGGCATCACCAGCAGCCCAGGCGGGGGCACTGGCCATGGAGAGGGCAAAAAGAGCCGCAGACAAACAAAGAGCAGTTTTCTTCATATCTTCCACCTTAAAATGGTAAAATGGGATTGACAAGGGCCACATTAGACACCGCTTCATCGCTTTTGGCAACAGCTTTTTATGCAACCCCGGCAGGATTATTACCGGGATTCGGAAGGAGAGATTCATCTGCATTCTTGACAAATATAAAAACTCGTGGTTATCGCCGTTGAATATCAACACAGCCCGGAACCTCGTCACAATGGCGCACGGGAAACCGGACTCTGAAGGTCGTTGAGCAGCTCGGGAAGCGTTTTGATGACAATGAAAGTCATGGGGAGCAGGTGAAAAAGCAGCATCAAACCGATCACCACATCCGCCAACGACCAGATGAATCCCACCGGCACGAACGGTCCACAAAAGGTCATGCCGGCAAACACCCAACGAAAGGCAAGCACATTGCGTCCCCCCAGGAACTGAAAACTGCGTTCAGCAAAATGTGCCCAGCCGATGATGGTGGTATATCCGAACATACCCAGGCAGATGAAAAGTACGACCCGGCCAATATCTCCCAAAGCTGTCTGGAAAGCGGTTGCCGTCAGATAGGCCCCGGTAAACTGCTGCCAATCACCCACCGCCAGGACAACTAGGCCAGTGATGCTGCACACCACCAGAGAGTCCACCAGGGGGACCAGGGCGGCCATATAGGCACCGATGGCGGGATGATCATCATTGGCACCTTGCAAAAAGGGGGCTGTTCCCATGCCGGAAAAATGGGAAAATACCCCCCTGGAAACGCCAAACTGCATAGCCTGCATGACCGAATAACCGGCGATACCACCACCGATGGCGTAGGGATGGAATGCCGACTGTATAATTTGTAAAAACGCCTGAAGGGCAGCCAGGGGATTGAGGATGAGTATCAACAGACCACTCACGACGTAGAGCAAAATCAACCATGGGGCGAGAAACGAAGCGACATCGACGATGGATTTGACCCCGCCGACAATGGCTGCGGCCACCGCAATGAAAAGCACCGTAGCTACAAGAAAATCGGAGGCACCCATCGAGTTGGCCAAGGCGCGGGAGATGGAGTTGGCCTGGATCATGTTAGCACTGACCATGGCGTGAAAAAGAATGATCCCCGAAAGGATGGGGGCTATCATGGGCCAGGAACGACCGGTAAACTTGACAATGTAGGACATGGGGGAGGCAAACAGGATGGAATGGATCTCTTTGGGTCCATGACGGACGGCCAAATAAGCGGAGCACATTTGAAACGAGCTGCCGACGATGGCAGAAACCCACAGCCAAAACATGGCCCCTGGTCCGCCAAGATGAATGGCGGTACCGACGCCGGCCAGATTGCCAACGCCAACGCTGGTCGCAAGGGCGGCCAAAAACGCCTTTCCGTGGGAAATATGGTGATCCTGTGTTTTTGATTTTTTTTCAATATGTTTGATCCGCCGGAAAATGGTCAGCGGCAGTTGCAGGGATAGTCCACGGGTAAGAACCAGAAACAAAAGACCTGTCTCGATATAGATCAAACTCAACAAGGGATTCCAAATCCAGGCGGCGATGATATCCATTCAAGAAGTTCCACGGCGATTCACGCATGAGGAGTGCCCATGGAGTCTGCCTTTTGTCGTCGTTTGCGGGTTCATGGCGGGTGAGTTTTTGCCGTTTGTCCAGGCTTGCACTTTCCCCAATGCCATACAAGAGGCTATAGTCATACCAACTCCAGGTCAATCTACCAGGGATCCACAATGAAAAAAGGCTATTTTGGCACCTTTGGCGGGGCGTTCATACCGGAAATTCTGCATGAAACTTTCCGCCGTCTGACCGAGGCCTACGAATCGGCCAGAAAAGACCCCGATTTTTGGCGGGAATATCTCGATGTCATGGAAAATTATTCCGGTCGGCCCACTCCCTTGACCCATGCCGAAAATCTGTCGGCCCATTTTGGTCGCAAGATTTATATCAAACGCGAAGATTTGAATCAAACCGGTGCCCACAAGGCCAACAATGTCATGGGTCAAGGATTGTTGGTACGGCGGATGGGCAAAAAAAGGGTGATCGCCGAAACCGGTGCCGGACAACACGGCGTCGCAACCGCCACCATGGCCGCCCGGATGGGGTTTGAATGTGTCATCTACATGGGGGCCAAGGATGTGGAACGGCAACGCCCCAATGTATTTTGGATGCAACAACTGGGAGCGACGGTCGTTGCGGTCACTTCGGGTTCGTGTACCCTCAAGGATGCCATCAACGAAGCCATGCGCGATTGGGTGGGGAGCATGGACGACACCCACTATGTTTTGGGAACCGCCTGTGGCGCACATCCTTTTCCCGAAATGGTGTCATGGTTTCAGTCCATCATCGGCATGGAAGCCAGGCAGCAAATATTAAAACAGGCCGGATGTTTGCCCAATCGGGTTTATGCCTGTGTCGGTGGCGGTTCCAACGCCATGGGTATTTTCCAGGGCTTCATGGACGACCCCCAGGTGGAACTGGTCGGGGTGGAAGCGGGCGGCGAGGGCATTGCAACGGGAAGACACGCCTCCCGTTTGGCCTCAGAAGATGGTCGCGTGGGGGTGGCCCATGGCTATCGAACCCTGTTTCTCCAGGACGACGATGGCCAAATGCGTGAAACCCATTCGGTGGCAGCCGGGTTGGACTATGTGGGAGTCTCCCCCATTTTGGCCCACCTGCACACCACCGGTCGGGTCCGCTTTGCCGCAGCCGACAATCGTGAGGTGGTGGCGGCTTTGAAAACACTCATGCGTCATGAAGGTTTGATCGGGGCCTTGGAATCCACCCACGCCGTGGCCAGAGCTTTCGCCGAAATGCCACACATGCAGGAAGGGTCGGTCGTGATCATCAACCTTTCCGGTCGGGGTGACAAAGACATCTTTACCATCGCCGACGCCCTGGACGACCCGGGATGGCGCGAGTTCATTCTGGAAAAAGCCCGGCAATACCAGAATCGGTGACGATTTTTTGCCCAACGAACCACTGCGTGACCGCGTCAATGAGGATCACTGATGATGAATGCCACTTCCAAAAGCCTGCTCCAAGACCGTGTTCGAGCCTGTCCCGATCCCATCCAGGTGATGTCCCATCTGGTTTTGGGATATCCATCCCTGGAGGAAAACCGTTTGGTGATGGATCACATGGTGGCGGCTGGTGTCCACATCATCGAGTTACAGATACCCTTTTCCGAACCCATCGCCGACGGTCCCATCATCGCCCGCGCCAACCAGGAATCCCTCAGGCAGGGGTTTCGGGTGGAGGATGGACTCAATTTTATCGCCGAAAGTTGCCGCCGCTACCCCATCCCCATTTTAATCATGACCTACGCCAACATTCTCATGGCACGGGGCACGGAGGCATTCATTCAACGCGCAGCCGGGATGGGCGTCCGTGGTTTGATCGTGCCCGACCTTCCCCTGGAAGAGGCGGGAGGGGCCATGGAATGGTGCCAGTCGTATGGCCGTGGGGGTCTGGATTGGATCCGTCTTTTCACTCCCACATCCCCGGACTCCCGATTGCAGACTCTGGGCCGGGAAGCTTGCGGTCTGGTCTATTGTGTCGCCAGAAGGGGGGTGACGGGACAACGCACCGAATTCGATCCTACTCTCATGGAGTTTCTCAATCGCTGCCGCGCCGCCACCCATGCCCCTCTGGCCCTGGGGTTCGGGGTCCGGTCCCGTGCCGATGTGCAAAGCCTAGCAGGCAAGGTCGAAATCGCCGTCGTGGGCACAGCAGCCATCGAAATCCACCTGACCCAAGGCGCGGAAGCGGTTGGGAGGTTTTTTGCCGGGTTAAAATAACTGTCCGTGACACCACTATTTTTTCTTGGGTTTTTCCTCCGGTTTTTCCTCCTTGCCCAAGTCCTTGGTCAATTTTTCGCGGGCCGACACCTTGCTGGCATTGGGATCTTCGCCCAGGACTTCCTTGACGATTTGATTATAACGGGCACGGGCCTCCTTACTGGCGGCACTGACATCGTCCTGGAATTTGGCAATCTTGAAAAAAGCCCCGCCCAGCAACCGCAACGCCTTCAGCCCGCCGATCTTTTTATGGAGACCCACAGCAACGATCTTCTGACCAACGGGATGGCTGGAAATGCGGGGGAAAGCTTTTTCCATTTCCGCCGCGTCGCCCAGATCCACAATTCCCATGGCCAAAATTTTGCCCGCCATGGAATCCCCTTTGACGAAACGCGCTGCCTTGGCTAACAGTTTGGTCCGTCCCCTTTCGATCAAACTGCGAAACACCAACCTTGCGACAATGATTTCACCCGCAGCGGTCGAGTCACCAATGTATTTTTCCAACAAGGTGACCAGGGAATTCAGATCGGCCTGACGCGTCAATTCCACCGACAGAATGGCAGAAGCCTTCGCATTATCCTTGCACGAGGTCAGTGCCCTGACCAGAGGTTCGATGGCCACCTCTTTGCGATTAACCAAGCCTGTGGCCAAAATGACCGTACCCGGGGATTTGGCATTCAGCAAGTTGAAGGCCTCCAGGATTTGTTCCATGGTTCCCTTGCCGATCACCTCCATGGCCCAAATGATTTCCGCCTCGGGTTGATCGCTCGGGGCCGTGGCAATGGCGCGGATGATGTGGTTGATCGTCCCCTGCTCGGCAATTCCCTTGGCCAGGGATTTGATGGATGTCGGACTGATTTCGGCGTGACGCAGGGCATCGATCAGAGGGTTGACGCCCTTGCGCGAGGTGATGCCGTGGACCAGGGAATCGACCAACTCCTTGTCCGTTGGAACCTTGCTCAAAGCTTCGACTAGGTGAAACGCCTTGACTTCCTTGTGCTGAATAATGGCCGCCACCATGGTGCGACGATCCTGAGGATTGTCTTTGACATCCTGGAGGGCGGCAAGCATCTTTTTGAGATTGGCCTCCTCCAGAACGCTGCCGACATCGACATGGACCTTTTCTTCCTTGTTTTTTTTAGATTTCTCAGGCTCTGCCTTCTCCTTTTCCTTAGCGACAAAGCGAGCATCCAGATTTTCCAGGGCGTGGGTGCTTCCATCACCCAGATTATCCTGGAGCGTGGCCCGAATTTTGGCCAATTGTTCCGCCGTGTAGAGATCGCGTTCCGCCATAACGAGCCCTTCCTCCAAATGATACACGACCGGATTGGGTCATGATGGCAACCGGTCTGGGAAAAAAGAATGAATGTTTTACCTGCTCGGCCCATTTTTCCGGATCGGGGTCAGCAGCACACCCCAGAGCCGCCTGATAGGACATCATGTTAAATTTTGGGACCGGCCTTTTCAAGCACCACCATTCCCCCCTATATTGGCCAAGCGGTTTTAGTGCCGGGAATCGGAGGTGCAGACTTGGTTGATTTTATCGGTTGTCTCTCGTGCAAAAATAAGCGAAACCCCGTCAGTATGCCAGAAAAGCTGGTTAATACCAAGCCACCTGATTAAAATGCCCTCCAGGCCGTCAATGGCTGGTTTGTTTGTAGGGTTATCGTGTTACAGTCCATCATTAAAAGTTGTGGCTTCGTAAAGGGGAAAACCAATGGCCAGTGTTCCAAGTTCGTTGACTGTTTTTCAAGATGACCTGGACGACGAAAGACGGCAACGGTATCTGGACAGCCGTTACCTTGCCGTCGATACCGAAACCCTGGGGCTGATAACCAAAAGGGATCGTTTGTGCGTGGTCCAAATGTGCAATGAAGATGGTTTAACTTCCATCATTCAAACTAAAAATTACAACGCCCCCAAACTCAAAGAAGTGTTGGAGTCGCCAAGGGTGGAAAAAATTTTCCATTTTGCCCGCTTCGACATGGCCGCTTTGCTGCACTGGCTGGGCTGTCGCGTGCAACCCGTCTACTGCACCAAGATCGCCTCCAGACTGGCCCGTACCTATTCCGGAAGCCATGGCCTGAAACACTTGGTACGCGAGCTTCTGGGCGTCGATATGGACAAGGAACAGCAAACTTCCGACTGGGGGGCGGAAATGCTTTCGGATCAACAATTGTCCTATACGGCGGGAGATGTCATGTACCTGGTGGGGATCAGAGAACGTTTGGACAGCATGTTGCTGCGAGAAAACCGGATGGGATTGGCCAGAGAGGTTATGGCAGCACTGCCGATGCGGGTCAATCTGGATCTGACTGGCTGGGAAAACGAGGATATTTTTTCTCATTCTTGAAAATAAACCAGGGAGCCGGTTGTTGGAAATTAGCGGACATCTGGCTTTGGTCACCGGCGGTGGAAAACGAATCGGTGCTGCCTGTGTCCGAGCCTTGAGCGCAGCGGGGGCGCGGGTGGTGATCCATGGCCACCGTTCCATGGGTCACGCCGAAAACCTTTGTCACGAAATTATCGCTTCGGGAGGCAAAGCCTGGACAATAACAGCGGATCTGGGTGATCCCCTTGGGGTGGAAGGATTGATGCACCGGGTGGAGAAAAGTTTTGGTCCTGTGTCCATCCTGATCAACAACGCTGCCATATTTGAACCGGCCACGGTCGTAGATGCCTCCTGGGACAACTGGAACCGACACATGGCCATCAACCTGGCAGCACCTTTCTTTCTCATGAGCCGGTTTGCCAGGCAGATACCGGAAGGGGGAGCAGGCAAGGTGGTCAATATCATCGATCAAAGGGTATTGCGTCCCAGCACAGGCCATGTGACCTACACCGCCGCCAAAAGTGCCCTTTGGTCCCTGACCCAGATGGCCGCCCTGGAACTGGCACCCCGGATTCAGGTCAACGCCATCGGACCGGGAGCGATCCTGCCAGCCGCCCAGGACGATACAGCCAGCTTCATGCAGATTGCCCGTTGCGTCCCCATGGGACGCCCGGGCACCCTGGAGGAAATTACCCAGGCTCTCCTGTTTTTTCTGAAGGTCGATTATGTCACCGGCGAGATGCTTTGCGTCGATGGCGGTCAGCACCTTTAGCAAAATGGTCACCAACGATCACCGAAGGGATCTGTATCTTCATGGCACTTCACAGAGAAAACATGGACTGTATCACCATTCACGATCTGCATTTGCGCTGTATCATCGGCGTTCAAGAATGGGAACGCAAAACCCTTCAGGATGTCCTGGTCTCCCTGACCCTGTTTACCGACCTGCGTGCGGCGGGAAAAACCGATGATATCGCGGATACGGTCAACTATAAAACCTTGACCAAAACCATCATCCATCATGTCGAAAATTCCTCCTGCCAACTGGTGGAAGCCCTCGCCAGCGGGATTGCCCGTCTGGCCTTGCAGGATTCACGAATCGTTGGGGTCCGGGTCCGGGTGGAGAAACCTGGGGCACTTCGTTTTGCCAAAAGTGTCGGGGTAGAAATTGCGCGTGACCGCCAATGGCTGGAAAACCAGTCCTGATCGCTTTTGGTTCCAATATTGATCCCCTGGAAAATTTGTACCGGGGATTGGTTTTATTGCACCAGGCCATCGGTATCCAGAGGGTTTCAACCGTCTGGAAAACGAGAGCTTTGACCGATCCCAATCAACCGGAAAAGCGGGAACAGGAACCCGATTATTACAATGGCGTTGTCCTTGTCAACGATGGCGTCGGTGATTGGCCTCCCCTTGAACTGCGTCACCGCCTGCGATCCATCGAGCATCAATGTGGCCGATTGCGAAGCCAAGAACGCTATGCCCCGCGAACCCTGGATTTGGATGTTGTCCTGATGGGGCCCAGAATTTTTGCAGGCGATGGAATGATTCTCCCCGATCCCGACCTTTTGCATCGACCTTTTATTGCCATTCCCTGTGCCGAACTGGTTCCCGATCTGGTTCACCCCCGCCACGCCATGACCATGGAGACGCTGGCAAAAAAAATGGCAAAAATTCCAGAAACCATGGTGCCTAATCACACCGCCAGTCTCAGGTTGGCCACCATTCCCCAACAAATGGCTGGCGTCCCTTGAGACCGGGATCCCTTTTGGGCTAACCTGCGGGGTTATGGGGGCTGTTGGAATCTGGCTAGGCTTCTTTGGGGCTGGGTTTTCCGTGCCCCTCCGTGGACCATCAACCTTAGGATTGCTGACCATGTTCAAAGGGGTTTATACCGCCCTGATCACGCCATTTAAGGATGGCGGCGTCGATTGGGATGCGCTGGGGCGGTTGATTGAAAATCAGGTAAAAGCCGGATTGGCCGGAGTTGTCCCCTGTGGTTCGACTGGGGAGTCGGCCACCCTGAACCATGAAGAACATCGTTCGGTCATTCGTTTTTGTGTCGAGCGGGTGCAAAAGCGGATTCAGGTCATCGCCGGAACCGGATCCAACGCCACCCAGGAATCCATCGATCTGACCCGCTTTGCCCGCGATGTGGGTGCCGATGGTGCCTTGATTATCACCCCCTATTACAACAAACCGGGCCAGGAAGGTCTGGTGCGCCATTACACTCAAATCGCCGAGTCCGTGGACATTCCAGTGGTGCTTTACAATGTCCCCGGTCGCACCGCCGTTGACATGACCGCCGACACCGTGGTTCGACTCGCCAAGGTCAAGGGCATTGTCGCCATCAAAGAAGCCACCGCCAATATGGAACGCGCGGCCATCATCCACCAGCGTTGCGGTGCGCGCATGACCCTTCTTTCCGGGGATGATGCGACCTTTTTGCCTTTTCTTGCGGTCGGTGGCCAAGGGGTTATCTCCGTGAGTGCCAATATCGCTCCCAGCCATGTCAAAGGAGTTTGGGAAGCCTGGTCTCAGGGCAATTACCATCTTGCCCTCTCGCGGCACGAACAACTGCTCGACTTAAACCGATTTCTTTTTTGCGAAACCAACCCCATCCCGGTCAAGGCCGCAGCCGCCATGCTCGGATTGTGCACCCCGGAAATCCGTCTCCCCTTAACCCCTCTGACCAACGAAAATCAACAGATTGTACGGGGGGCCATAGAGGCCCTGGGGTTGTTCGGATCCGTGTAGAAGATCAAGGCCTCAATCCTCGTTTCGGCTACGGATTGCGCGTGGAGATCGGAAAACCATCGAAAAAAAGAAGAGGTCTGAGGAATTTTTTCCCAAGGGTTTTGATTTCGGACAAAAAACTTCCATGCTTGCTGTGTGTTCGCAACATCTACCCAAAATACCCATTCAGGTGCCGATACATCCCATGGAAGATCTTCTTTTTCTCTGCCACCGCATCCCCTACCCCCCCGATAAGGGAGACAAGATTCGGTCGTATCATCTTTTGCGTTTTCTGGGACAGCATTACCGGGTCCATGTAGGTGCTTTCATCGACGATCCCGCCGATCGCTCCCATGGAAAGACGGTGCAAGATTTATGCACCGGCGAGACCTATTGGGCCAAATTGCACCCGAAGATGGCCAAGATCCGCGCCTTGCGGGGTTTGTTGGGGGATGAAGCCCTGACGTTTCATTATTATGCCCACCCTGGCCTGTCACGGTGGGTTGACAGCCTGATGGATCGCCTCAAGATACGACGAATTCTGGTCTATTCCGCCGCCCCCTGCCGTTTTGTCCTCAAGGATTGGCCACACCCAACCCGGCGGGTGGTTGATTTTGTCGATGTGGATTCGGAGAAATGGTTGCAGTATGCCCGCAACAGTCGCGGACCCATGCACCATATCCATGCCCGTGAAGCTCGAACGCTCCTGGAGGGAGAGCGGGCCATCGCCCGTCGTTTTGATGCTTGCCTGTTTGTAAGCCAGGAAGAAGCGGAATTGTTTCAGGAATTGGCCCCGGAATCCGCCAAACGCATCCACTTTTGGGACAATGGCGTGGACAGCGAGTTTTTTGACCCGCAACAACCCTACCCCAATCCTTACGGACCTGGGGAAACTCTGGTTTTCACCGGGGCCATGGATTATCCCCCCAACATTCAGGCGGTCTCGTGGTTTGCCGAACGGGTTTTTGGGACCATTCGCCAAAAGGCACCGACCACCCGATTGGCCATCGTGGGTGCCCGACCCCATCGGACGGTCAGGCGACTGGCCAATAAAGACGGGATCGAAGTCATCGGGGCCGTACCCGACATCCGCCCCTACCTAGCCCATGCCCGCGCCGCCATCGCCCCACTGTTGCTCGCCCGTGGGGTGCAAAACAAGGTTCTCGAAGCCATGGCCATGGCCAAACCGGTCATTGCCACACCCCAAGCCATGGAGGGAATCCGCCATCATCCCCCTTTACGGTATTGGGTTACCGATATACCCGAACTTTTCGCCCACTATGCACTCAAGCTTTTGGATGGCGAAGAAGGCCGCCAACGGGCGACCGAATATGGTCAGATGGGGCGGCATTTTGTTTTGGAGCATTATCGTTGGGAAAACAACCTGCAAAAAGTATTAAATATTTTGGAAGCCTGATTTCCAGAACATCCTGCCCTGCGAAAATTTTCTAAAGTTAAAGGTTGATCGGGTTTTACGGAGGACCAACAAAAGTGAAACAACGGCGGTTTATCAGCTTCGATTGGGCCTTGAAACGGCTTTTGCGTAGTAAAGCCAATTTTGCAATTTTGGAAGGTTTTCTAAGTGAACTTCTTTTTGATAATATTTGTATTCAGGAAATTTTGGAGAGTGAGAGCAATAAAGAGGATCCGCTTGATAAATTCAATCGGGTCGACATCAAGGTTAAAAATAAGAATGGTGAGCTGATTCTTATCGAGATACAATTTCAACGGCAGTTGGATTATTTGCAACGACTCTTATATGGAACTGCCAAGACGGTTACCGAACATGTCGATGAGGGAGAGCCCTACGCTAGTGTACCAAAAGTGATTTCTGTGAGTATCATGTATTTTGACTTGGGCCAGGGAGAAGATTATATCTACAAGGGAACGACCTCTTTCAAGGGATTGCACACCAACGATGAATTAAATCTCAGCGAAGGTCAGAAGGCTTTGTTTCATAGGGGTTCCGTTTCAGAAATTTATCCTGAATATTATTTGATTAAGATTAATCGTTTCAATAATGCTGCACGCGATACATTGGATGAATGGGTGTATTTTTTA
>JACSDG010000096.1 GCA_015660855.1 Magnetococcales bacterium | reverse complement strand
GAAAACCGTATGCACGGTTCGATGAGGGGGTGCTGGAAACGGGTTGAAAGACACCGCGCCTGTGCTCTACTCTACGGATCATCCCCCCCCGGCGGAGGTTTGGAGGCAGAGCCTCCAAGGTTTTGGTTTTGAATTTGATTTTGACTTTGATTTTGATTTTACTGCCCCCTAAGGGGGGTCTAGGGGCGCAGCCCCAGGGTTTTGATTTTGTTTCTTTGCCCGAAGGGCATCATGTTCAACGCCAGCAACAACCAAGGCACCCGAAATAAAAACAGGGAGTAACCATGCGGCTACCCCCTGCATCCCCAAAAAACAACGCTCCCATCCCGCTTATCTAACGCAAAAAGGTGCCAAAGTTTCGGTCGCCCCAGCGTTCGATCCGCATCATCCAAGCAGGCTGATCAAGTTCTATCTTGATGTAAAAATGGTTGCCCTGCATGGAAAAACGATTGCCAGAAATCAGCTCATGCAGCTCATACCCCTCCCCATAACTAACACCATAAGCCTCCGTAGGAATGAATATTTCCCCCTCCTGGCGGTTGAAAGGATCCAGATTGACCGCGACAAGGACAATATTTTTCCAATCCTCGGAAGCCTTGCCGTAAAAAATAATATTGGCATTGTCCGAACGGAAAAACTTCAAGTTTTTGGAGTGATGCAGAGCAGGATTCTCCCTGCGAATGGCGTTGATCCGAGTAATAAACTCCTTGATGTTCCCGGGACGGTCCCAATCCCAGATTTTATACTGATATTTTTCCGAATTTAAATATTCTTCCTTACCAGGAACCGCCGCATTTTCACACAATTCAAAACCACTGTAGATCCCAAACACCGATGACAACGTAGCAGCCAAAGCATAACGACTCATGAAGGCGGGACGCCCACCCTCCTGGAGAATACGTGGCAAAATGTCGGGAGTGTTGGCAAAGAAATTCCACCGCATGTACTCTTTGACATCATTATCGGTCAGCTCTTTCAAATATTCGGTCAATTCCTGCTTGAAATTGCGCCAAGTAAAGTAGGTGTACGATTGCGTAAAACCTACCTTAGCCAACATTTTCATCATGGGAGGCTTGGTAAAAGCCTCTGAAAGAAAAACCACTTCCGGATGCGCCCTTTGGATCTCCGCGATCAACCATTCCCAAAAAGCAACCGGCTTGGTATGGGGATTATCGACACGAAACGTATTCACCCCATGATCAGCCCAAAACATCAAAACATTCTTCATTTCTTGCCACAACGACTTCCACTGCCCCTCTGGAGCACTAAAGTTAAGAGGATAAATATCCTCGTATTTTTTCGGCGGGTTCTCGGCATATTTGATCGTGCCATCGGGGCGTTTGAAAAACCACTCGGGATGCTCCTTGACGTAAGGATGATCCGGAGAACAATTGATGGCGAAATCCAAGGCCACATCAAAATCCATATCCCGGCAAGCCTGGACAAACCTGCGAAAATCATCGATGGTCCCCAGCCCCGGCTCGATGGCATAGTGTCCCCCGGTCTCGTTGCCGATGGCGTAGGGACATCCCGGTTCCTCAGGTCCACATTCGAGAGAATTATTGGCACCCTTGCGCGCCGTTCGACCGATGGGATGAATCGGAGTCAGATAAATAACATCAAACCCCATGGCCTTGATATCCGGCAACCTGCGGATGCAATCGTTGAAAGTGGCACTCCTCCCAGGCTCAAGCCCCTGGGAGCGGGGAAAAAATTCATACCACGCCGCAAACCTAGCCCTGACACGGTCAACGTACACCTCCAGAGGCGGTTCGCGCATGGTCACGTCCGCAGCCAGTTCCCCCACTTCATGATGAGTCAAAATCTCCAGCTTTTCATGGTCGGAAGAACACGCCGCCAAACGACCAAGCAAATCCTGGTAAAAATTTTTCTCTGATTTTTTCGTCGCCTTGGTGGCTATCTGCCGCAGCAGTGCCTCCCCCTCAATCAGATCACTGCGCACATCCTCGTTGGCGTCACTCTTCTTTTTGGCATCCTGAAGCCATGTCCCAAAAAGATCGGTGTAGGCCTCGACGGTGAAAACATACAAGGCATTTTTTTCCGGCTTGAAATTGCCTTCCCAAAGGCACAGGCCAGGATTGATCTGACGCATGGGGGTTTCAGACCACATCTTGCCGCCAAATTTTTCCCTATATTTCAGGAATACCTTGATGATGGAATGACCATCGCGATATACGGCGGCACGGACGACAATGTTATCCCCAACCTCTCTCTTGATGGGATAACGCCCCCCATCGACAGAGGGTGTAACCTGCTCGATGACGATGGGTGAAGGGTTTTTCATGCTCATGCACACTCACTCCAGCTTGACGGTAGATCGGTTGGAAAAACCTTGTCACTTGACATGTCGTTTGTAGAGATCAAAGGTTTGTTTGGCAATGCTCGCCCAACTGAATTGTTCCTCAACGCGTGCCCGACCTTTATCGCCCATGGATTGCATCAGGGCTTTGTCGTCCAAAATCTTGTTGATGGCATTGGCCAGGGATTTGGAAAATTCAGGGGGATTAACCGGTTCAAAGGGGCTTTGCTTGTACTGCTCAAAATCGATCAAATAACCGGTCTGGCCTTGTTGAACGATTTCGACAATGCCGCCAACGGCACTGCCTACGACAGGAGTTCTGCACGCCATGGCTTCCAGGTTGATGATGCCAAAGGGTTCGTAGATGGAAGGGCAACAAAATACGGCAGCCCGCGAATAAAACTGGATAATGTCCTTTTTGCTCAACATTTTTTGAATCCAGATAATATTTTTTCTTTTTTCGCTGACGGCACGGACACCGGCTTCCATTTCGTGTTTGATGCCCTCGGTATCGGGTTCCCCGGCACACAAGACGATCTGGGCTTCATCGTTGATGTGCTTGATGGCGTTGACCAAGTGGATAATACCCTTTTGCCTGGTAATGCGCCCGACAAACAATACGATGGGCTTGCCCGGATCTACCCCATATCTTTCCAGGGCATCAACCTGATCGGTTTGCTGATATTCCTGGATGTCGATACCATTGTAGATGACGCTAACGCGTGCGGGATCAACATTGAAAAAATTAAGAATATCATTCTTCATGCCGTTGGACACGGCAATGATGGCATCGGCACTTTCCATGGCGGTTTTTTCGATCCAGACCGACAGGTCGTAACCCAACCCCAACTGTTCACGTTTCCATGGTCGCAACGGTTCCAGGGAATGGGTAGTGACAAAAAATGGGATTCCATAAGCCTTTTGCGCAACAACCCCACCCAGATGGCTGTACCAAGTATGGCAATGCACCAGCTGGGCATCAATGGGAGAGGCGTTGAACGAAATGCAATTGTGCATCGCAGTCAGCGGAGATTTTAATTTTTTCTCGCAATTTTTAAAAACGTCCGGAGAAAAATCCAGACCATGCACCGACAAATTTCCCGATGCCTCGTTCTGGTTCCCGAAGCAGCGAACCTCCACATCCATGAGCCGGGCCAATTCCTTGGACAGATACTCGACATGGACTCCGGCACCACCATAGACGTTGGGTGGATACTCCTTGGTAAGAAACAATGCTTTCATTAAGAGGTCTCCCATTCTTCTTTATTTTTTGTCAATCCCGGCCACTGGCTCAAATTCGCGCCACGCGAGGTTATGGTCCAAATCCTCCACATCTTATAAGACGGCCCACCGCCCAGACTTAAAGCCGTACCGGACCCGTGTGCTGTGGACACCACGCCCCAACCGCGTCAGTGTAACCGAGTTATGACTTCTTCCCAAGGTGTTAACCAACAATCGCGGCAGATATTATTCCACACATCGCCCACACCAAGCGCAACCATGCAATCAACAATCATGCCCGATCGTATGTTTTTTTTAGAAAATTTTTACATTCCCCTGTCCTGACGAAGAAACCTGCCTCACAGGATGCTCTTCGGGCAAAAAACCAAAACCTTGGAAAATCAACTCACAAACCTAACCCGGGGTGGAATGATCCCCCCCTTAACCCCAACAATAATTTTTGCCAAACTTTATTTTTCCGACATACGCAACATGAGGCTACTGTATTTTTAACATTTTCTCCAATTTAAAGATTTTTATTCGCGATAGATAATACTTATGAAGACACCTCCCACCCCCACGGCCGATTGTGGAAACTACAATTATTTTCTGACAAAAGAAAATCCGTGTCAATTGCGACATTAACAGGTAAAGTGGCCCGGAAGATAGCAATGGAAAAACATACGGCATCGAATGTCTGAAACGTTTGCCCCGTGCATCGTTTCGCTGCCCGTTCGTAGAACAATGGGAATAATCAAAATACAATGACATAGGGAGAAGAAAAATGGCGAATATCAAACTTAAGGGTAATGCCATCCATACGTGTGGAAACCTTCCAGCCGTTGGCGTTGCGGCCCCCGATTTCAATCTGACCAAAACCGATCTTTCCGATGTCTCGTTAAAAGATTTTGCCGGGAAAAAAGTGGTCCTCAATATTTTCCCAAGTATCGACACCCCGGTCTGTGCTGCTTCGGTCCGTCGTTTCAATGAAGCGGCCTCCAAGCTCAGCAACACCGTTGTACTGTGCATTTCCCTTGATCTTCCGTTTGCCCACAGTCGTTTTTGTGGAGCGGAAGGCCTCAACAACGTCATTTCCGTGACGGAGTTGCGCACCCGTGGATTTGGCGAAGTCTATGGGGTGCGTGTTGTCGATGGTCCATTGGCAGGACTTTTTTCGCGCGCCATCGTGATTATCGATGCCATGGGCAAAGTTTCCTACACCGAACAGGTTCCTGAAATCACCCAAGAACCCGATTATTCCAAGGCCCTGGCCGCCCTTTGAGCCGAGTTGAAAAGCAAAGTTTGACAAAAATTGTTGCTGGAGTTAAGGGGGGAGGAGATCATCCCCCCCTCAACCCCCAGTGGGAATTCGGAGGCAAAGCCCCCAAAGTTTGGGTTCTTGCCTGGGAGGCATGATGTTCTTTCCAGTTATCCTGGAAGATTTTCTTGAGTGAGTATCGGCCTTTGCGAACTGTTTCCATGGCTGTTGATTATGGGGGGAGGTACTAAAATCGGAAGGATTTATGAGCACAGGGGTTTGGTGACCGATATGATCCCTCGTCTTAGGTATGTAGGAGCCCACATCCCACCTATGCCTGAGCGGCTACTAAAATTGGCTGAGATTCCGTGGTAATCAGGTTGATTTTTAGGTTTTTACTTTGACTTTAGATTTTCGTTTTGACTTTTGTTTGCCCGAAGGGCACAGTGTTCCTGTGCCAACCACTACAAGCGGCAAGGATGCCGTAAGTATCCCCCGGCAGAGCCGGGGGTTTACCTATGTTAATTATTACTGAGAATCGCGTGGGCTTGGCTCCAACCACCGCTTGACATCACCATCCAAGCAGAGTGGCATTTCAGAGGTGCGAATGGCAATCTCCATCACATGGGTCCAAAAACCGGACAGCGGGAAAAGCCATTTTTGGACACCCCAGGCCAAGAAACGATCATTTCCCCCTGGACGTTGGCCTTAGCAAACAAATACAGACTGGATACGACTCCCTTTGGCAGGGATAGGAATAGCGTTGGTCATCATGCAACAACCGTCATGTTGCAACCGGGTACCTATGTATAACTGTGCGCGGCCATAAATGACGATTTTGAGATGGCCTGCGACGCTTGTCCACCCTGCCTTGGGCCATGATCATCGTTTCAGTCATTGGCTGCGTGAATACATTGGCCCAGGCTGGATTCCCGCTTGCGCTTAGAATGACGACGTGATCGATTGGAATGAATAAACCCGTCATTCCCGCGCAAGCGGGAATCCAGAAAGCGGTGATTTGGCCAAAACGATGATCAAGACCCCGCATTGTGCTATGTCGAAAATCGCCATTTATGACCGCGCACAGTATAGATCCTTTTACAAACGGTCTCGCCTTCAATGTGGAATACCAATTTCGCATGAAACATCTTGTAACCGTAAAAATATAATTATTTTAGTTCTATAGGGGTCGGCAATGTTAGAAAAAAATCACGATCCAACCTTCCCCAGTCACGCCTATGAAATGACAAATGTTATCATTGAAAACAAGCGCAAGGATGCATTGTTTAATACCGTGAGCCTACAGAAAGCTATTTTTAACAGTGCCAATTTTTCAAGTATTGCCACTGACGCGAATGGCGTTATTCAGATCTTCAACGTCGGTGCCGAGCGCATGCTGGGTTATGCGGCAATCGAAGTGATGAACAAGATCACCCCAGACGATATTTCTGATCCACAGGAAATAATCGTCCGGGCTAAAGAATTGAGTACCGAGTTTAACACACCGATTACCCCTGGTTTTGAAGCCCTTGTGTTCAAGGCATCTCACAGTATTGAGGATATCTATGAATTAACGTACATTCGCAAAGATGGCAGTACTTTCCCGGCGGTCGTGTCAGTCACAGCTTTGCGTGATGATCAAAATGAGATTATTGGCTACTTACTCATCGGCACAGACAATACCGCTCGCAAGCAGGCGGAGGCGGAATTAATCAAGGCTGGGGCTTTGCAAAGTGCCATTTTTAATAGTGAAAATTTTTCGATTATTGCCACCGACGCCGAGGGGGTTATTCAGATCTTCAACGTTGGTGCCGAGCGCATGCTAGGTTATGCGGCAGTCGAAGTGATGAACAAGATCACCCCAGCCGACATTTCTGATCCACAGGAAATAATCGTCCGGGCCAAGGAACTTAGTACCGAGCTTAACACACCCATTACCCCTGGTTTTGAAGCTCTGGTGTTCAAAGCATCTCGCGGTATTGAGGATATCTATGAACTAACCTACATCCGCAAGGATGACAGTTGTTTCCCGGCGGTTGTGTCAGTAACTGCTTTGCGTAGTGCCCATGGCACTATTATTGGTTACCTGCTGATTGGCACGGATAATACCTCACGGAAGCAAGTTGAAGAAGAGCAGAAGAAGCTTGATCAACGTCTGCGAGATCAGCAGTTCTATACACGCTCTCTTATCGAATCCAGCATCGACGCGCTGGTGAATACCGATCCAGCGGGCATTATAACCGACGCTAACAAGCAGATGGAGGCCATCACCGGTTGTACACGTGACGAACTTATAGGGGCACCATTCAAGAACCATTTCACAGATCAGGAACTGGCCGAAACGGGCATTCATCTGGTGCTGCGCGAAAAAAAAATTATCGACTATGAACTCACCGTGCGTGCCATGGATGGTAAGGAAACACCCGTGTCCCTGCATGCAACCACCATCTACAATCGCGACCGGAAACTCCAGGGTGTATTTGCCGCGGTTCGCGACATGACGGAACGCAAACGTTTGGATCATGTCCTCCAGGATAAAAACGCCGAGTTGGAGAGTGCTAAGCGTATAGCAGAAAAAGCCAATTTTGCTAAATCGGAGTTTCTCGCTTCAATGAGCCACGAAATTCGCACACCGATGAATGGCGTGATCGGCTTGACCCATTTGTGCCTTCAGACAGAATTAACCGAGCAGCAGCGAGACTATCTGGTCAAGGTCAATGTTAGTGCCAGTGTACTGCTGCAATTAATCAACGACATCCTGGATTTCTCAAAAATTGAGGCGGGCAAGCTTACTGTGGAAAATGTAGATTTTTCCCTGGATGACGTCTTGAGTGGGGTGGCGGCCATCCTGGACGTCAAAAGCCAGGAAAAGGGTTTGGAACTGCTATTGGATATCAAGAGGGATGTTCCTCTTGGCCTGAAAGGGGATTCCTACCGTCTAGAGCAGGTTTTGACCAACCTGGTCGGCAATGCCATAAAATTTACCGAAAAGGGCGAGGTTTGCATAACGACCGAAATGTTGGAGGAAACACAGGACAACATACTTCTTCAATTCTCCGTTCAAGATACCGGCATTGGCATGACTTCGGAACAAGAGGACAAGTTGTTTCAGGAGTTTCACCAGGGGGATACTTCAATTACCCGAAGATTTGGCGGAACCGGGCTGGGACTGACAATCAGCAAGCGCTTGGTTGAAATGATGGGAGGAAGAATTCGTGTTGAAACCAAACTTGGGTCGGGTAGCCGTTTCCTGTTTACCGCCCGTTTTGGCAGGGCCGACGGCCCGGTGCAGGAACTTTGCATGCCTGAAAAAGCCATTCGTGGTTTGCATATCCTGGTAGTGGACGACAATGATAGTGCCAGGCAGATCATTGCCGGGTATTTAGAATCTTTGACCTACCATCCGGTTTGCGTTGCCAGCGGCGAGATGACCCTTGCAGTGCTCGCAGCAGCTGATGTAGCAGGTGCTGCCTTTGATTTAGTTTTTATGGATTGGAAAATGCCCGGCATGAATGGCTTGGAAACGGTTCGGCGCATCAACAAGGAATTATCTCTGAAAAATAAGCCACATATCATCATGGTGACCACTTACAGTTTGGAGTATGCCCTGTCATCGTCCGAGGAAAAGGACCTCATGGATGGTTTTTTGATGAAGCCGGTCATGATCAACGCCCTATCGGATGCTATCATGACCGCCTTTGGGTTTGCCCCGGAGCAGCGGATGCAGGGCAATCTCGACAGTCATCACGCCCGTTTGAAGGGGGCCAGATTGCTCCTTGCCGAGGACAACGACATCAACCAGCAGGTGGCGTGTGAATTGTTGAAGCAGGTGGGCATTGAGGTTGTCATTGCCAACAACGGCCAGGAGGCCGTTGATCTGGAACGTAGGGGTTCTTTTGACGTCATTCTGATGGATCTCCAGATGCCGGTCATGGATGGACTGACGGCTACGCGACGCATTCGGCAAAAAAAGAGTGCCAAAGTATTGCCCATCATTGCCATGACGGCCAATGCCATGACGAGTGATCGAGAGAAATGCCTGGTAGCCGGGATGAATGACCATATTGCAAAACCGGTGATCCCAGATGATCTGTATTCCATACTGGCTAAATGGATCCGGACGAAATCCGGAACCATATCACAAGCGGATACTTTGTCCCCGTTTGGCATAGACAAGGGAGACATATCGTCAATCCCAGTACTTCCGGGAATTAATGTTGCCAAGGGACTGCGTAACGTGGGGGGAAATAAAACACTTTATCAGGATATTCTTCTAAAATTTGCCCATAATCACGTTGGGGTCTGCAAGGAAATGGCTCAATGTTTGGCTTCCGGAGATCTCAGGAAATTAGAACACTTGGCCCATGCCTTAAAGGGAATATCAGCGACTCTCGGTGCTTTGGAATTGGCGAAACTGGCGGAAAAGATTGAAAAAAAGTCCAAAACTCCAGAAAACCTGGAAGGATTGCCAACATTGCTTGGTACAACGGCCACGGAACTGGCATACATTATATCGGTTATCGAAACCACATTGATGCAACCAATGATCATTGTGGTGGAAGGTGAATTCTCCGGGGTTGATGCCGATCCAAAAGAGCTGGCTCCTTTGTTTCAAAAGGCTGTTGCACTGCTCCTTGCATTTGATACTGAAGCGTTAAAGGTGGTGGAAAATATCTCTGCTTTGTCACATGGTAAAGATCGCCAGGAAAGGCTAAATACCATCAAAAACGCCCTCAGATATTATGATTTTGAAACATGTTTGTCGCTCTTCTATTCTTGGGCAACAGCGGAAGGTATCGCAATAAAGGAGTAATAAAATATGTTTGGTCAGGAAAAGGGGCCATTAAAGACTGTTCTTATCGTTGATGATGTATCGGAGAACATTGATATCCTGAATGGAATACTCGACACGCATTATCGAGTTCAGGTGGCGACCAATGGCCGGTTGGCGATCAAGGTGGCCCTCTTGCCGACGCCTCCGGATTTGATATTGCTGGATGTGATGATGCCGGAGATGGATGGGTACGCCGTGTGTCGGCTGCTCAAGGAGGATGACCGAACTCGGGATATTCCTGTTTTGTTCGTCAGTTCCAAAACCGAGATGGAAGATGAGCTGAAGGGGTTTGCGCTAGGGGCGGCGGATTATCTGTTCAAGCCTGTCTGCCCGTCCATCGTCCTGGCACGGGTCAAGACCCACCTAGCCTTGAATGACCAAACACGACATTTTGCCGATCAGGTTAAAGTGCGAACCCACCAGCTTATGTTACAGAAATTAGAGTTGGAAGAGACACGCCAGGAGGTAATTCGCCAGCTGGGACGGGCTGCGGAGTATCGGGATAATGAAACGGGCATGCATGTGATGCGCATGAGCCACTATGTCCGACTCTTGGCGTTGCAGTCGGGCTTGAGTGAACCGGAAGGGGAGAAGTTGATGCTTGCGACACCGATGCATGACTTGGGTAAAATCGGTATTCCAGATAGTATTTTACTGAAACCCGGCAAACTGACGGAGGCGGAATTTGCGGTGATCCAGACGCATTGCGCCATGGGCTTCAATATTATTGGCAAACAAAAGTCGGACATCCTGAACCTGGGGGCGTTGATTGCCCTGACCCATCACGAAAAATGGGACGGTTCCGGATACCCAGGCAAGCTGGTCGGGGAAGCCATTCCCCTGGAGGGCCGTCTGGTCGCCATCGGGGATGTGTTTGATGCATTGACAACAGCTCGGCCCTATAAAAAACCTTGGCTGGTTGATACCGCACTGAGCCTGATCGCCAAGGAGGCGGATGTTCATTTCGATCCCAGGCTGGCGGCAATCTTTGTTGGCCTGAAAACCCAAATCGTTGCAATCATGGAACGCTATCAGGAAAATCCCAATAACGATACCAGCAGAAAAATAGCCTAAGTGAATTCAGTATGTCAAATAGTAAAACGCGCAAACCGATTATCCTGGTCGTTGATGACACCGCAGAAAATATCGATGTTTTGAACGATGCTTTAATATCCGATTATACAGTCAGATCAGCGACCTCCGGCCAGATTGCCTTGAAGGCTGCCAACGTAAAACCCCATCCAGATTTGATCCTGTTGGACATCATGATGCTGGATATGGATGGCTACGAAGTTTGTCGCAGACTGAAAGCCGATTCGGCCACCAGGGAGATCCCAATCATTTTCGTCACGACCAAATCTGAAATGGCGGATGAACTGGAGGGATTGAAGTTAGGGGCGGTAGATTACATCACCAAGCCTTTCAGTATTCCCATCGTGTTGGCAAGGGTTAAAACCCAATTGGCCTTGAGTGCTGCCCATCGGAAATTGGATGATCAAAATCAAATTCTACTGGAAGAAAGGGAACTGATCGAAAACATTATCCTCAAAATGCGTCAGGCTGACAGGCTTGATACTCGCCATTTGCGTTATCTCATCGCACCAGTGGAGGTCACTGCTGGCGATATGCTCCTGTCCTCCTTTACTCCTGATGGACGGCAGCTGGTCTTGTTGGGTGATTTTACTGGTCATGGACTTCCCGCTGCCATTGGTGGTCCAATGGTAACAGATATTTTTTATAATTTGACAAAAAGTGGAGTCTTTGGAGCGCAAATCCTTGACGAGATCAACAGTCAACTTTGTATTAGGATGCCAGTCAATATTTTTCTTGCCGCCTCCTTAGTGGAGATTTCACCAGGACGCGAACATGCCACACTTTGGAATGCGGGTCTTCCACATGCACTATTAGTACGCCGAGGTTCCATTCAAAGGTATTTCCCTTCTACCATAATGTTTCTCGGTGTTTCCGTTGCATTGAATATCCCTGAAGCAGCAATGAGCCTATCTCTGGAGCCCGGAGATCTATTGTACTCTTTTTCCGACGGCATTATCGAGGCCAAGGATACTCGTGGTAATATGTTCGGAATGCGACGTCTGGAGGATTTCCTGACCCCGGCGATAGTAAAAGACCTCGTCCTGGAAGACCTGATTGTTCTGCTCAACGAACATGTCGGTAGCTCTGTACACAATGATGATATAACATTAGTGGAAATCCATATATGATTGCTGACCAATACGAAATACTTAAATTTGATAAAGGAACTATTTTGCTGGTAGATGATCAACCTGATCAAATTGATATTATTCACTCTATATTGGAGAGGGATTTTATTGTCAAGGTTTCCATCAGAGGTGAATTGGCATTACAAATATGCAGTGCGGGAGGTATTGATCTTGTTCTCCTGGATGTGATGATGCCCGGTATGAATGGGTATGAGGTCTGCCGACAATTAAAAAGTAATCCTGCGACACGAGAAATTCCTGTGATTTTTCTGACCAGCATGGATAGCCAGAGTGATGAGGCGGAAGGATTGGGGCTTGGAGCGGAAGATTTTATACGCAAACCAAGCAGCTCTATAGTTGTCATAACTCGATGCCGCAACACTATTGACCATCATCGATCTAAGCAAGAATTATATCTCCTAAACAAGAAACTCCAACAAAATCTAATTGTTAGGGAAACAGTTGAGCAGCTTTCCAAACATGATCTCAAAGGCCCATTAACTGGGATCATTGGAATTCCACAGATCCTAATAATGGCTGATAATATTACGGAAGAGCAAAAGTCCATTCTAAGGCTGATTGAAAAAAATGGTTACGCGATGTTGGATATGATCAACAGATCACTTGACATGTTTAAAATGGAAATCGGAAGCTATCAATTCAGTCCTGAAGTTTTTGATTTGTTTGAAGTATTGGAAGCTGTTGTAGTAGATCTTAGACGATTAGCAAGTGCTAAATGTGTTATGATCAATATTTCATGTGCCGGCTGGAACCCAGATCAACACGGGCCGTTTATGGTTATTGGGGAAAAGATGTTATGTTATCCAACTTTCTATAATCTAATTCTAAACGCCATCGAAGCATCAAAAAATAAGTGTGATATATCAATCCACTTTTCCCATGACAACTCAGAGATATCCGTTAGAATCACGAATACAGGAGAGGTTCCACTAACCATTCGAGATAACTTCTTTGATAAATATGTCACATCTGGCAAGAAATATGGAACAGGGTTGGGTACTTACTCCGCCTGGCTTTCTATAAAAACACAAAATGGAAAAATTACCTTAGATACCAGCCAATCTTGTAAAACTTCAGTCATTGTAACGTTGCCATTTTCGGAGTTCCATAAAAGACATGTTACTAACAGAAATGGAATTTAATCCTCAGAGGTGGTGATATGTGCCTGCCCCCTCCTGAAACCTTTGAAACCAAAGAGGGCACTGTTCTATTGGTTGATGACCAGCCAGAACAAATTGATATTATTAGGTCTGCCTTGGAACGATATTTCGTTATCAAGGTTGCAACGCGCGGAACTCTTGCTATTAATATAGCCCGTACAAGTAAAATAGATCTCATTCTGCTTGATATTCTAATGCCTGATATGGATGGCCATGAAGTGTGCCGCCAAATAAAAAACGACCCCGCAATAAGCAAGATACCAATCATCTTTCTAACAAGCAAAGATGGGCAACATGATGAAGCTGTTTGTTTGGAGCTTGGAGCCGTCGATTTTATTCGCAAACCAAGTAGCCCATTGGTGTTACTAACAAGATGTCGCAATACAATAGCTTATCATCATGCTAAAGAAAAATTGCATCAAAAAAATAAAGAGCTTGCTGAGAAAAATCAACAGCTTCAGGAATTAAATAATGTTCTAAAGAATTTGGCGACTATAGATGGATTGACTGGTATACCAAACCGGAGGAAATACGATGAGTATCTTGTGCAAGCATGGAACAGAGCATTACGAGATCAATCTCCTATCTCATTGATTGTTATTGATATTGACTTTTTTAAACAATTTAATGACAACTACGGCCATGCTGCTGGAGATGAATGTTTAAAAAATGTTGCACAGACCTTGGCTTCTACTATGGTTCGAGCCATTGACTTGATGGCTCGTTATGGTGGAGAAGAATTTGTCTGTATTCTTCCAAATACAGATGCGGCTGGTTTAATAAGGGTTGGGAATCAATTAATAGAAAATATTAATCGTTTATATATTCCTCATAGGTTTTCCAGCGTCGCCAAACATGTTACCATCAGCTTAGGTGTGGGGTGTCCAAAAACGCCCTTTTACGTTGACCGGTTTTTGGATCAACGTCTCCAAGAAGCCTGATTTTTGTGTTCAGGAGGCTGCAATTGCAATGTG
>JACSDG010000095.1 GCA_015660855.1 Magnetococcales bacterium | reverse complement strand
AAAACCTTGGAGGCTCTGCCTCCAAACCTCCGCCGGGGGGGATGATCCCCCCCGGACCCCCGCAAAAATTTTTGCCAAACTTTGTTTTTCCGATACGTGAACAGTTACGCCAAAGATTCTCTCAATCCATCTGGCGCCGCAAGAAAGTCGGAACGTCAAACGAATCCTCGTTGTTCACCTGATCCAGGCTGCGATTCAACTCCTCGCGATCAGATACCGTACGCCTTTTGATGACATGGGGACGAACACTGGGGCGTTCCTGCTGATCGTGAGGCAGATCATTGGATGCCTGGGGATTCAACCCAGCCTGGCGACCGGATTGATTTTTTTTTGCAACCGGCTCTTTGTTTTTGGAAAGATCAACGCTCTCCGCAGAACCAATGCCGGTAGCCACGACGGTGACCCGAACGGTGTCTTCCATGGATTCATCAAGCACGGCACCAAAAACAATATTGGCATCGTCATGGGCCATATCGCGCACGACGGTGGCCGCTTCATCCACTTCCTGCAACGCCAAGTTATACCCCCCGGTAATGTTGATGAGAACCCCACGGGCTCCATGGATCGAAACATCGTCCAGGAGCGGGCTGGAAATGGCATTGGTCGCGGCATCCACTGCGCGGGAATCGCCGGATCCCTGGGCTGCCCCCATCATGGCCTGTCCCATCTCATCCATGACAGTGCGAACGTCGGCAAAGTCCACATTGATCAGTCCCGGTACGGTAATCAGGTCGGTAATACCACGCACCGCCTGCTGCAGTACATCATCGGCCCTGCGGAAAGCGTCAAGAATGGTCGTATTCTTTCCGACAACCGACAACAGCTTCTGGTTGGGAATCGTTATCACGGTATCAACATGACGCCGAAGCTCGGCAAGTCCTTCTTCGGCAAAACGCAAACGTCTCTTGCCTTCAAAACCGAAAGGTTTGGTGACAACAGCCACCGTAAGAATGCCCATCTCCTTGGCGATAGAAGCGATAATAGGGGCCGCTCCAGTCCCTGTCCCACCCCCCATTCCGGCAGTAATGAACACCATGTCCGAACCTTCCAAGGCCGCCTGGATCTGCTCACGACTCTCTTCGGCGGCGCGCATGCCGACTTCAGGTTTCGCTCCAGCTCCTAAACCTCGGGTAACATTCTCGCCGATCTGGATCCGGATGGTGGCCAAATTGCGCGCCAACGCCTGGGCATCGGTATTGGCAACGATAAACTCCACTCCCTCCAGACCGGAATGGATCATGTTGTTGATGGCGTTACCCCCCCCACCACCCACACCGACAACCTTGATGCGGGCATCCATCGTTTCCCTGATATCGAATTCGATTGCCATCTGATTCCCCTATCCCCAAACAATCCCTGGGTAAAGTTCCGTTTTAAAATGCGTTCCGTATTCCATCAACGAGGCGCTGAAAGACGTTCCGACCCGCCCTGCTCTCGGCAGGAGTGAATCGGTTGGACATCTCCCTTTCGTTAAGGCTCGCGAATTGTACCAGTCCCACGGCAGTGGAGTAAATAGGGCTTGATACGACATCGGTCAAACCACCAATACCCTGGGGCAAGCCACGCCGAACCGGTTTGTTGAAAACCTCTTCTGCCAGTTCAACCATTCCTTCGGTGATGGCAGACCCGCCCGTGAGAACAACTCCGGCGGTGATTTGTTCTTCAAAGCCGGACCGGGAGATTTCACGGTTGACCAGGGTGAAGAGTTCTTCCACGCGTGGTTCGATGATTTCCGCCAAAATATGGCGGGCCAGGGATCGGGGTTTGCGCTCGCCGATGCTGGGAACGTCAATGGTCTCCTCGGGATCAACCAGAGAGGCAAGGGCGCAACCATACTTGCGTTTAAGGGCTTCCGCCTCACGGGTCGGTGTGCGAAGCCCGACGGCAATATCGTTGGTGATGTGATCGCCGCCAATAGCCAGTACCGCAGTATGTTTGATGTGACCTTCGGAAAAAATGGCAATATCGGTGGTGCCACCGCCAATGTCCAAAAGACAAACCCCCAACTCTTTTTCGTCGGAAGTCAACACGGTCTCGGCAGAGGCCAGTTGTTCAAGAATGATGTCACCCACATCAAGACCGCAACGGTTGATGCACTTGATAATGTTCTGCGCTGAAGCCACGGCACCGGTGACAATGTGGACCCGCGCCTCCAGTCGGACCCCGGACATCCCCAGAGGCTCCTTGATGCCATCCTGACCGTCCAGGATGAACTCCTGGGGGAGGACATGAATGATTTCCCGATCCATGGGGACGTTCTGCGCCCTGGCGGCGTCAAGGACGCGCTGAATATCGGCGGCGGTGACCTCGTTGTTCTTGGTAGCAACAACGCCATTGGAGTTGCCGCTCTTGATGTGGCCACCAGCAATGCCGGCGTAGACCATGTTGATCTCCACTCCAGCCATCATCTCAGCTTCTTCCACCGCCATGCGCATGCTCTCGACGGTGGAATCAATGTCGATGACCACACCCTTGCGCAACCCCCTGGAAGAGTGGGTGCCGATGCCGATGATGTCCAAGCGGCCATCCGGTTGTAAATCAGCCACGACACAGCATATTTTTGTGGTGCCGATGTCAAGGCCAACGATCAGGTTTTGATCCTGTTTGGGCATAGCGTATCCCGATAGTTGCGATGCTGTTCTTTAACCGAAGGTTTTTTTCCATGCTCACCCAACCTCGGCACCCCCTTATGGACGAGGGACGATTGTGTCCCAGTTTAAACGAAACATCCACGAAAAAACAGGTCGGAGACAGGTGCAAAACCAAAAAAAGCATCTAAAGCTGTCCCCGCACCGATGCCCTTCCCGGAATACGCAGTTCCACCTGCCTGATCTTTCTGTCCAGTATCTTGTATTTTTTTTGCAATTTCATCAACAGTTCAAGTTCCTGTTCCGCATTTTCCGAAATCAGAAGCTTGACGCCTCTGTTGGTAATGAGTGCCCAACGCTTCCCGGGAAAACCAACCGCTTCGGAAATAATCTCCTTGAGACCGGGATAGCGGTCCAGAAGATTGATCATCCACACCACTTCGCGCGCCGAATCCTTGTTGGCCGCTGGACGCACAACCGGCAACAACAGGGCGTCACCGATGGCAAAGGGTTTGATGGGCTGACCGTATTCATCCAGGATAAACAGCCTTTCATGGACCACTCCCATGCACACGGGAACCTTTTCCACGACCTGAACCGACAGCGTGTCGGGAAAAATGCGCCGCACCCACACCGAACGGATCCACGGTAATTGTTGGAGCCGCTCCTTGACACCCCTTGGATCAATCCAGAGCAGGTTGTCTCCCCCTGCGACTCCGAGCACACCCATGGCCGCCGACTTTTTGGTCTGGACCAATCCTTCCAACTGGATCCTGTTCAGGGCAAAACGCCCCGGCTGGCTGGCAACCCACCAACCCAGGCTGGAGGTTCCGACAAAAAGCAGGATCCCTCCCAGGATCAACAGCCGGCGCAGCATCGATCCAGCCGGGCACCAGCGAGAATTCGGACGGCCAGTGCGTCAAAATCCATCCCCGCCGCACGGGCCGCCTTCGGAGACAGGCTCGTCGCCGTAAGACCTGGCGTCGTGTTGATTTCAAGAATCCAGGGACGTTTATCCATATCCACCATGAAATCCACCCGATATAACCCTCGGCAACCCACGATACGTCCCGCCTCCAACCCCAGACGCGTCACCTTGTCCAAAACCCCGGAATCCACACCGTCGGGGGGAATCTTATAGCAAGTTCGGCCTGCTGTATATTTATTATCGTAACTGAAAAACCCCTTTTCCGGTTGAATCTCGATAATCGGCAAAGGGGTGTCATCGAGAATGGACAGAGTCAGTTCATGACCGACAATGGCCCGTTCCACCAAAATAACGGCTTTTTTGGGATCCCCTTCCGACATTTGCGCGGATTTAACCAGAATTTCCTTCAAACTTTCAAGTGTTTTAACAAAAAAAACACCGAAAGAGGATCCTGAGTTACCCGGTTTGACGAAAACTGGGGCTTCAACCCACGATTTTCGGTTATCCAATTTTTCGATTTCCCCATCGACGACTCGGGCCAAAGACCAGTCCGGGGTGGGAAGGCCTCCATCGCGCAAAATTCGTTTGCACAAAACCTTGTCCATGCAGACGGCTGATGCCGCAATGCCGGAACCGGTATAGGGAATAGACAGACTTTCCAGGAGTCCCTGGACGGCACCATCTTCACCGCAAGGACCGTGCAGGGCCAAAACAGCGGTTTGAATATTTTTTTCCAAAAGCCTGGACACCAAAGGCTTCCAGGAATGCACGTCCACAGGCTCGACGGCTATCCCCTGGCGCTGGTAGGCCTCCACCAGGGATTGACCGCTACGCAGGCTGATTTCCCTTTCCCGGGAGACTCCCCCCATCAAAACTGCAATGTTTCCGTGACGCGTGGATGGCATATGTTGAAAGTTGTCCATAGAGATGTTCCAATCCTGTTTCCTGTTTACCAAGCAAAAAAAGTTAAAAAACCTCCAACCCCAGGGGGCCAAGCAGACCGACCTCGGTTTCAAGTCGGATCCCCGAATGGGCAAAGACGGCATCGCGGACCTTACGGACGAGGCAGGTCATATCCGTCGCACTGGCCTGGCCCGTGTTGATGAAAAAATTACAGTGCTTTTCGGAAACCCTGGCCTGGCCCACGCTGGCACCCCGCATACCGGCAGCTTCGATCAGTTTCCACGCGCAGGGGCCTTGCGAGGGATTTTTAAAGGTGCTTCCTGCGGTGGGGTGGGCCAAAGGTTGGGTCGTACGACGGTGGTGATTGAAGCGTTGCATGGTTTTTCGAATGACTTCTGCATCTGCCGGAATAAGGCGAAACCGAGCGGAAACAAAAATCCAACCGAGAGGCAACTGGGTGTGGCGGTAGCGCATTTTCAGGGTGTCTGGGGTCAAAACGTGCCGTTCGCCATCGGGATCCAGAGCCAGCGCATCGATGAGTATATCCTTGATTTCACCGCCGAAGGCACCCGCATTCATGACCAGAGCACCCCCTACCGAACCGGGTATGCCTGCCAGAAATTCGGCACCACTCAACCCCAGGTGGCGACAAGCATGGGCCAAGGCACGGGTGGAGGCCCCCGCCTCGGCATAGAGGATGGCCTCAGGGTTACCTGGTCCGACCGGTTGTTGAAGTTGAATACGGTTGAGGCCACGGGTCAAGTCCAGTACGACGCCCTGAAAACCCGCATCGGCCACCAAAATATTGCTGCCGCCACCAAGAACAAAACGCGGCGTTTCCCGGGACAGGTTGCCCCAGAACAATACCAGATCCTCGATATCCCTGAAAGAAACCAGCCATCGCGCCAACCCTCCCATGCGCCAGGTGGTTCTACCGGCCAGGGGACAATTTTCCAACAGTAACCCTGCCAACGGCGGTGGCGGCGGAAAAAGCGATCCCATGGTTCAGGAAACCTTTGACCAGGACCCGGCATAATCGCGGGCGCGATGCGTAATGGAGCCTGCCCCAAGAAAAACCAGGACATCCCCGGAATCGAGGTATCCCTCCAGTGCTTCACGCCAATTTTCCCCTGCCGGCAGGGCCAGGGTAGGGACGCCGCTGTGCAAGCGAATCCCTTCCATGAGGGGGGCGCGCTCACCCTGGGGAAAACGATCCTCAGGCATGCGTTCGCCCGCGCTGTGGACCCGGTCTACAAAAACCAAGCTGGCGTTGGTGAAAGCGCGAAGAAATTCCTCAAACAGATGCGCCAGCCGACTGTAACGGTGCGGCTGAAAAATGGCGACGATACGCCTTTCAGGGGGATAAACCTCCCGGGCCGCCTTCAGGGTGGCCATGATTTCGGTGGGGTGGTGGGCGTAATCGTCGATCACCGATCGGTCGGGACCATCCAGGAGGATGTCAAAACGCCTTTGCACTCCCTTGAAATGATCCATGGCCGCCACGATAACCGGCCATTCAATGTCCAGTTCCAGGGCCACGGCTACAGCGGCCAACGCATTTAAAACATTGTGGTTTCCAGGTTGTGCCAGATGAAGTTCACCCAAGGCGACCATGGTACCGGTAATCGGGGTTTTACGTAAAATAGTAAAACAGTTGCGTTGCTGGCGGCGTTCCAATGAAACCGCCTGTATGTCCGATCCAGCGTCAAAACCATAGCCTACCATGCGTTTGTCACTCAGGAGGGGCAGCAAGGCACGGGTTTCCGGGTGGTCGCGACAGACAACACCGAGGCCATAGAAGGGAATCTTTTCCAAAAAACCAAAAAACGCCCCACGCAGGGCATCAATGGTACCGTAATGCTCCATGTGTTCCGGTTCGATATTGGTGACGACGGCGATGGTGGGAAACAGTTTCAGAAAAGTGCCGTCGCTTTCATCGGCTTCCGCCACCAGAAAATCCCCGCTTCCCAAACGGGCGTTGCTGTTGAGTGCCTTGACGATTCCGCCATTGACGATGGTGGGATCCATACCCGCCTCTCCGAGAATCGAGGCAACCATGGAAGTCGTTGTGGTCTTACCGTGGGTGCCGGCGATGGCGATGCCATACTTGATGCGCATCAATTCCGCCAACATCTCCGCCCGTTTGGCCACCGGAATATTGTAATTCCGAGCCGCCTGAATTTCAGGGTTGTCGCAACCTACCGCTGAAGAGCGGATAACCACATCGGCACCCAGAACGTTCTGGGCATCATGTGCCGTCTGAATCACCGCCCCCAGTTCCACCAACCTTTGGGTACGGGCATTGGCCACAGGATCCGATCCGGAAACCTGATAGCCCAGATTGATCATCAATTCGGCAATACCACTCATGCCGATACCACCAATACCAACAAAGTGCAGTTTGCGTATTTTTTCGTACATGACCCTCATCCATCCTGATTGCGTCGTAAAAGCCATATCCTGACTTTTTTTAATCTCCACGTCCAGGACGATGTGATCTTTTTTTAAGTTTTTAACGAAATCCTGCCAAAATTTTTGCCAAACTTTATTTTTCCGATGTGCAAACTATTTATTTTCAATCGCTTCCTTGATTTGATCCAACACCGCCGCATCATCGATCGTCGGAAGATCCCCAGGATCCCTCCCCTCGGCCATGGCCTGGATCGACCTGCGCAACACCTTTCCAGACCGGGTCTTGGGAAGACCGGCAACCATGTAAATATCCCGAGGACGTGCAATGGCACCAATTTCATGCGAAACCAAATCTTTCAACTCCTGCTCGCCCGGAGGCTTTCCTTCCTTGGAAACAACAACAAAAGCAACGACCTCCTGCCCCTTCAACTCATCCTTGACCCCCACTGCGGCCGCTTCGGCCACAGAGGGATGGGTACACAGGATTTCTTCAATCTCGCGTGTTCCCAAACGGTGACCGGCAACATTGATGACATCGTCATCCCGCCCCATGATAAAATAATAACCGTCATCATCCCGCATGGCATAATCAAAAGTGGCATACATCAACGTTTTAAACCGAGAATAGTAGGTATCGACAAACCTTTGATCGTTGCCCCAAACGGTGGTCATACACCCTGGAGGTAACGGAGGTTTGATCATCAGCGACCCTTTTTCGTTGGCCTTGACAGGCTCGCCGGTAATTTCATCGACCAGGTGGACATCAAAACCATAGGCCGGAACGGTTGGAGAACCAAACTTGATGTCCATCAAACCCAACCCGGCATGGTTGGCAAGGATGGGCCAACCCGTCTCCGTCTGCCAATAGTTGTCGATCACCTGCCCCTTCAGGGTGCTGGCAATCCAACGATGCGTCTCCCGGTCCAACGGTTCTCCCGCCAAAAAAAGATAACGCAGCGAGGAAAGATTGTAGCGATGGATCCAGTCGGCACCGGTTTTTTTCAATAACCGGATGGCGGTGGGAGAGGTAAACATGATGTTGACCTTGAATTTTTCCACGATGGACCACCAGATACCCGGATCGGGACGGATGGGGAGACCTTCGTAAAGGATGGTGGTGGCACCGGTGAGGAGGGGGGCATAGACAATATAGGAGTGCCCGACGACCCAACCGATATCCGAACCTGTCAGCATGACCTCGCCGGGTCTCAGGTCGTAGATGTGTTTCATAGAGGCGCGCATGGAAACCGCATGGCCACCGGTATCCCTTTGGACCCCTTTGGGGGTCCCCGTCGTGCCGGAAGTGTAGAGGATATAGGAGGGGTGGTTGGAGGGAACGGCAACAGGAGGGATCTGGGCATGAAGGTTGCGGTCCATTTCCCGGTCCCAATCCCATTCATCGGGGCCAAGGGGGGCCGCCGGCACCAGACCGCGATGGACGATAAGAACCTTGGGTTTGGCAACTTTAACCTGATGAAACGAAGCCTGCAAAAGGGGTTTGTAGGCGACGATTTTGCCACCGCGCATGCCGGTGTCGGCGGTGACGATCAGTTTGGGGGTGGCGTCGTTGATGCGCGAAGCCAGGGCATGGGCGGCAAAACCACCGAAAACCACCGAATGGATGGCACCAATACGTACACAAGCCAGCATGGCCACCACCGCCTGGGGAATCATGGGCATGTAGATGAGAATCCTGTCCCCTCGGGTCACCCCCATTTGCATGAAAACCGCTGCCGCCTGATTGACCCAGGCATGGAGTTGCCGGTAGGTGATTTCCAGCGTTTTTTCAACCTCGGTGGAAACCCAGATCAACGCATTTTGATCCCCACGTTCGGCCAGATGGCGGTCAACAGTATTGTGACAAAGATTGAGGGTCGCGTCGGGATACCAATGGGCAAACGGGGGGGTGTGATAGTCAAGAACACGGGTGAAGGGGGTTTCCCAGTCGATGAGTCGGGCTTGTTCTTTCCAGAACTCTTCCCTGTTTTCCATGGAAGACCGATAAAAGATCTCATATTTTTCCCTGGTATTCATAGTTCCCTCATCCCAAAAATAGTTTCATTCGGCAACCTCCACCCGGTTACGGCCAGCCTCTTTGGCGTTATAAAGCTTTTGATCGGCCCGGTCCAGCATTTCCGCTAGGCTAGCCCCCAGGGTACCACAAACGCCGAAACTGGCGGTGATGTGGAAAATGTGTTCGTTGTGAAAAATGTCCATGGATTGGATTTCGCTGCGCAATCGTTCAAAAAATGCGATGGCCGACGCCAAATTTTTGTTGACCAGCAAAATGGAAAATTCTTCTCCGCCCATTCGAGCGATCAGGTTGCCCGCACCACTATGGCGTGCCAGCAGGGCAGCCACTTTTTTCAAAACCTGGTCCCCGGCTTCGTGACCATAGGTATCGTTGACCTTCTTGAAAAAATCCACATCCACAGCAGCGGCAATCAAAGTGATGTCTCCAGCACAGGCTTGGGCATGCAGTTTTTCCCCCTCCGTCATAAAATGCCGTCGGTTGGGCAAACCGGTCAAGAAATCTTTGACCGCAGCTTCCTTCAAGGCACTGATATATTCGATAATTTCAACGTTTTGGGTCACCCGAACAAAAAACTCTTCGGCGAGAAAGGGTTTGGTAATAAAATCGTTGGCACCGCGTTTGAGAAAGCGGGCAGATAAAATATTGTTTCCGTAGGAGGACAAACCAATCACGGCAATCTGACTTTTATCGTAGGTTTTGCGAATTTGCTGGGTCAGTTCAAAACCATCCATCCCTGGCATATTATAATCGGTAAGCACCAAGCGAATGTCCGGATTGTGGACGAGAACTTCCATGGCCTGGTCACCATCCGCCGCCTCCAATACATTGAATCTATGTATCTTCAGCAGGTCAACGACCATCAACCGGGCACTGCGGGAGTCGTCCACCACCAGAACTTTGATCGATTGGTTACGAATGAGTCGCTCCACGAGAGACACCACCTGGGTGACACTGGAGGCATTTTCCTTGAGGATGTAGTCTACCACTTTTTTGGTGATCATCCGTTCCCTGAGTTCATCATTGAACTCACCGGTGAAAACGATGGCGGGAACGCCATGCCCAAGCACCAGATCGACGACTTCTCCCTGGGGGGCATCGGGAAGATTGATATCCAACAGAGCGACAAAAAAATTTTCCTGACCGGCCTCCAATATTTTTTTGGTTGCTGCGAAAGATTCTGTCACGACGGGGGATAACCCTTCCCGGGACAGCACCTCTTTTTTTAACAGGTTGGAGAACAGACGTGAGTCTTCAACGATAAGGATTTTGTACATATCGGCCTTTCACTACGAATAACAACGGGTCAGTGTCTCAAGTTTTGCGTAAACATCGCAGATATTTTGCCCAGTGGCCAGAGAGTTTGTAACTCTCCCAGGCAATAAACATGAAATCAAGAGCCACTTGCAAAATTTCGGGGGTTTATAGGCAAATCTGTTTTTTTGTCAGAGGGCCGATCTCTTCCTCCAGCCAGGGAAATAAATATTCATTGACTGTCAGCCAATACATGATTATAATACGCCGCGATAGGCGTTGTTCTTTGGCACCTTGGTCCATCGTAACCCGATTATGCCCCCAAGGTTTGGATTTTTGCCTGAAGGACAGGATGTTTCAAAAAATCCGAAACAAACTCCATGACAATATTTATCGATACGCCAATCCTTTTACGCATGCCGGACCCCCCCTTGGACAATGATGTTGATCTTGTCGGCCTGGAAACGGAAATAACCCTCCCGGACGCAACCATACTCCTCGAAGGACGCTACCTGCGTGCGGGTGATGACCTTGTCATCACTGCTCCCGACGGAACCTCGATCACGGTCGAAGGTTATTTCACCGCTGCGGTGCAACCGATCCTCACGGCACCCAATGGTGCCCTGCTCCTGCCGGAAACCGTCAACGCCCTTTTGGTGATCGATCCCACCCAGGGGACAACCCTGGTTGCCGGTCCCACGATGGTCGCCGCAGCACCCCCCCAAACGCAGTTGCCCTCCATCGGCAAGGTTAAAGAAATGATGGGCACGGTAATGGCCAAGGGGGGCGATGGGGTAGAACGGGCACTCAAGGAAGGCGATCCCGTTTATCAAGGGGAGGTTCTTCAAACGCAAAAAGGGGGCTTGATCAAACTGATTTTGGCGGATGGCACCGTGTTCCAATTGGGCGAAGCAGCCCGTGCAATCCTGGACAAATTCATCTACGACCCCGAAGCCGGACAGGGAGGGTTCGCGGCGACGGTCACCAGGGGAATTTTCAGTTTTGAAAGCGGTGCCATCTCCGGATTGAACACCGGTCGCCACTCGACGATCAAAACACCCACAGCGGTGATTGGCATTCGCGGCAGCCAGTTATCGGGCGAAGTCCAGGAAGATGGTTCGACGACGGTAGTCCACACCGCCGGTATTTTGGACATTTCCGACGCCAAGGGCCAGGGAACAGTCACCTTGATCGAACCGGGCACCGCCACCCAGGTGGTTTTTGGCGCGGGTGCGCCGGAACCGGTGTTCAAGGCACCCGCCAATTTCATCTCCCGGTTGGAAAGCCAGTTGGATATTCACAAGGTAAAGGAGGAACAAAAGAGCGAGGATCGCAGCGGCAATCAGGAACAAAAACCGGAAGGGAAACCGGAAACTCCGACGGGAACGCAGGATCCACAGGAAAGCAAGACCGATGGGGGCCAGAGCGAAACGAAGAAAGACGTTGAAGGGGTCGAGGACGCCGAAAACGAGGGTGCCTCCGACAGTGCAACGCCCGATGAGGGTGTGGAGAAAGATCCCGCAACGGATCCTTCAGGGAGAGAAACCGCCAATGAGGGGACACCAACGGCCTCGCCCCAAGGGCCAGCCACCGAATTCGCTCCGAAAAACGTCGCCAATGTGGAGCCTATCCTCGGCAACGTGGGTATAGAAGAGTTCTCCCTGGCCGAACTCATCGGTGCGGGGGGGGCGTTGCAAGGGGCCGACGTAGATCTTGGGGCGGTGGGGGAAGTCCTCAGCCTGTTGACAACACCATCGGGAACGCAACCCAACAAAAGTGCGGAGCCCAGGACGGCCCTTCCCAACATCCTCCCGGCTGAAATAACCCCGCCACGCAAGGTCGAAACACCCGAAACGGAAGAAACACAAAACACGCCAGAGCCAGAACCCGAATTGGCATCCGCGTCGGACATTCCGGAGAACCTCGACGAGCCGGAACCCGAATTGGCATCCACGTCGGACGTTCCGGAGAACCTCGACATTTCGCTGGTCGATTTCCTGGAGATTTCCGAACCGGTCGCCATTCCGGAATTAACCTTGGAGATGCTGACCGAACCCGCGCCCCCATCCCAGGTCGCAGCCACTGAGACCAATCAAACGGAATCTCCCACCTTGTCGGAACCAAAGGCCATTCCCGAATCGCCATCCCAGCCCCAAACCGACACGACCCTGACCGATTTATTGGGCATTTCCACGGATGTGGCGGTTCCGGAATTGCCGCTGGAGACGCTGACAGCCCCCGTTAAAGCACAGGAATCCACAACGCCGCAACCTCATGAAGAAGTGCCAGTGACCCCACCCACGATCCAGGAACCCCCGACGGTGGTTGTGATTCCACCATCGATTCCGACGCCCCCCGTCAGTGTGGTCGAAAATACCGTTGTTTCCCCCCCCCCGTCTTCCAGCAACACGACAGAACCCTCCGTTCCATCCACGCCCACCACACCCGTTTATGTCAACGCCCCCCCGACAGGATCGGTGACGATCCATGGCACGGCCACGCAGGGACACACCTTGACCGTCACCCACTCCTTGTCGGATGCGGGGGGGTTGGGAACGATCCACTATCAATGGCAGGCCAACGGCACCGACCTTTCCGGGGCCACAGGTGACGCGCTGCTTTTGACCGAAACCCATGTAGGCCGGACCCTCACCGTCATCGCCCAGTACACCGATGGTCGCGGGGTGGCGGAGCAGGTCACAAGCGAGGCCACCGGTGCCGTGGTCAACATTGACGATCCCCTGACCGGTGCGGTCACCATCGCGGGCGACCCCATTCAGGGAGAAACGTTGACCATCACCCACACCCTGACAGACCCGGATGGTTTGGGGACAATCTCCTGGCAATGGCAGGCGGACGGGATCGACATCACCGATGCCACGGGAGAGACCCTGACCTTGACTGAGGATCAGGTCGGGAAAAGCGTCACTGTCGCAGCCAGTTATACCGATGGTCACGGGGCGATCACCGTGGTCACGGGGACACCGACCGCAATGGTCGCCAATATCAACGACAGCCCCACCGGCTCGATCATCATCGATGGCGTTGCCACCCAGGGACAAACGTTGACCATAACCCATACCCTGGAGGATCTGGATGATTTGGGGACGATCTCCTGGCAATGGCAGACGGATGGGGCGGTGCTTGCCGATGCGACCGGAACCACGCTGCTGTTGACCGAGGCGATGGTGGGTCGAACGATCACCGTCACGGCACGTTATACGGATGGTCATGGATTCGCCGAAGTCATCGAGGACACTTCCATAGGCATCGTCGCCAATCTTAACGATGCCCCGACAGGAGCGGTGGTCATCTCGGGAGACACCACCGCAGGCAGTCTGCTGACCGCCGACACCAGTACGCTCGCCGACCTGGATGGTCTGGGAACCCTCTCCCTTCAGTGGCAACGTTCCACCGACGGCGGCATCCTTTGGAGCGACATTGCCGGGGCCACCGGCACCACCTATACGTCGAATCTTTCCGATATCGCCAACCCGATTCGTCTCACGATTTCCTATACCGATGGCCATGGCACGATGGAATCCCTGGCCTCCAACACCATCACAACCCTTCCCCGGGCGGTCGTGCAACTTTCCACCCTGGATGGGAGCAATGGGTTTCGGCTGGATGGGATGGCGACTGGGGACGAAAGCAGTTTCTCAGTCAGCACCGCCGGGGATGTCAATGGTGATGGCTTTGACGATCTGATTGTTGGGGCCTATAGGGCCGACCCGGATGGCGACAATTCCGGGGCAAGCTATGTTCTGTTTGGCAAAGCGATGGGTTTTACCTCCCAACGGCAACTGGGGACCGGAGCGGTCGTTCGGTCAGCACTGCCGGGGATGTCAATGGCGATGGTTTTGGCGATCTGATTGTTGGTGCCGATAAGGCCGACCCGGGTTACAGCGATTCCGGGGCAAGCTATGTCATTTTTGGCAAAGCAAGTGGATTTACCTCCCAACTCGATCTGTCTACCCTTGATGGCAGCACTGGGTTTCGGCTCGATGGGGTAGCGATTGATGACAGGAGCGGTGTTTCAGTCAGCACCGCCGGGGATGTCAATGGTGATGGCTTTGATGATCTGATTGTTGGTACCGAAAATGCCGACCCGGGTGGCGACAGATCCGGGGCAAGCTATGTCATTTTTGGCAAAGCGAGTGGATTTACCTCCCAACTCGATCTGTCTACCCTTAATGGAAATAACGGATTTCGGCTCGATGGGGTAGCAATTCATGACAGGAGCGGTTATTCGGTTAGCAACGCCGGAGATGTCAATGGTGATGGCTTTGATGATCTAATTGTTGGTGCCAGAAATGCCGACCTGGGTTACAGCGATTCCGGGGCAAGCTATGTCATTTTTGGCAAAGCAAGTGGATTTACCTCCCAACTCGATCTGTCCACCCTTGATGGCAGTGCCGGGTTTCGGCTTGATGGGGTGGCGACTTGGGACAATAGCGGTTTTTCGGTCAGCACCGCCGGGGATGTCAATGGTGATGGCTTTGACGATCTGATTGTTGGGGCCTTATGGGCCAAACCGGATGGCAACAGTTCTGGGGCAAGCTATGTCATTTTTGGCAAAGCGAGTGGCTTTGCTTCCCAACTCGATCTGTCCACCCTTAATGGAAATAACGGATTTCGGCTTGATGGGATAGCGGCTGATGACTGGAGCGGTTATTCGGTTAGCAACGCCGGAGATGTCAATGGCGATGGTTTTGACGATCTAATTGTTAGTGCCCCGGGGGCCGACCCGGGTTACAGCGATTCCGGGGAAAGCTATGTCATTTTTGGCAAAGCAAGTGGATTTACCTCCCAACTCGATCTGTCCACCCTTAATGGAAATAACGGATTTCGGCTTGATGGGGTAGCGGCTGATGACTGGAGCGGTCATTCGGTCAGTACCGCCGGTGATGTCAATGGTGACGGTTTTGACGATCTGATTGTTGGTGTCCCTTGGGGTGCTCTGGGTGGTGATTTGTCCGGTGCTTCCTACGTTTTTTTCGGCGGCAATTTTATAAATGCCCTCACCACAGCCCAGACCGTCAGCGGCACGACCGGGGCCGATATTTTGCGTGGCGGGTTAGGCAACGATACCCTGACGGGTGGCGGCGGCGCAGATGTGCTGATCGGGGGGGCGGGCAATGACATGCTCACCATTTCCGATGCAACACTCAAAAAAATCGATGGCGGTGGTGGTAGCGACACCCTGAAACTGGATGGATCGGGATGGACCTTAGACCTTGCCACAACCGGGATGAGCAACCGCATCCATGACATCGAAACCATCGATCTGGGGACCGACAATCGTCTGGTGATCGATACCGCCGCCCGCATCAGCCAAATCACCGGCACCGGGCAAACCTTGTATGTAAAAGGTGACACTTCCGACCGGGTGGTCCTGACCACGATCTGGTCCCATACCGCCAATCATACCACAGTGGACGGTCAAACCTATGACCTGTATCAAAAGGATGGCAACCGGTTGCTGGTCGATTCAGACATGGCGGTCACGCAGGTCTCATCGGCGATTCAACTTTCCACGTTGAATGGGACGAACGGGTTTCGGCTGGACGGGGTGGCGGCCTATGACTTGAGCGGTCTTTCGGTCAGCACCGCCGGGGATGTCAATGGTGATGGCTTTGACGATCTGATTGTTGGGGCCGTTTGGGCTGATCCGAGTGGCAGCAGTTCTGGGGCAAGTTATGTCGGCAACTGGGGACCGGAGCGGTCGTTCGGTCAGCACTGCCGGGGATGTCAATGGCGATGGTTTTGGCGATCTGATTGTTGGTGCCGATAAGGCCGACCCAGGTGGCAGCGATTCAGGTGCAAGCTATGTTGTGTTTGGCAAAGCGACGGGTTTTGCCTCCCAACTCGATCTGTCCACCCTCGATGGCAGCACCGGATTTCGGCTTGATGGTGTGGCGGCCTTTGACAATAGCGGTTTTTCAGCCATCAACGCCGGGGATATTAATGGCGATGGCTTTGACGATCTCATGATCAGTGCCGATAAGGCCGATCCTGGTGGCAGCGATTCCGGGGCAAGCTATGTCATTTTCGGCAAAGCGATGGGTTTTGCCTCCCAATTCGATCTGTCTATCCTGGATGGCAGCACCGGATTTCGGCTTGATGGTGTGGCAACTGGGGACCGGAGCGGTATTTCGGTTAGCACCGCCGGAGATGTCAATGGTGATGGCTTTGACGATCTAATTGTTGGTGCCTTTCTTGCCGATCCTGGTGGCAGCGATTCCGGGGCAAGCTATGTCATTTTTGGCAAAGCAAGTGGCTTTATCTCCCAACTTGATCTCTCCACCCTCGGTGGCAGCAATGGGTTTCGGCTCGATGGGGCGGCAACTGGGGACCGGAGCGGTATTTCGGTCAGCACCGCTGGGGATGTCAATGGTGATGGCTTTGACGATCTGATTGTTGGTGCCTATAGTGCCGACCCGGGTGGCAGCAATTCCGGGGCAAGCTATGTCGTGTTTGGCAAAGCGATGGGCTTTGCCTCCCAACTCGATCTGTCCACCCTTGATGGCAGCACCGGGTTTCGACTCGATGGGGTGGCGACTTTGGACTATAGCGGTAATTCGGTCAGCAACGCCGGGGATATCAATGGTGATGGCTTTGACGATCTGATTGTTGGTGCCTATAGGGCCGACCCGGGTGGCAGCAATTCCGGGGCAAGCTATGTCCTATTTGGCAAAGCGAGTGGCTTTGCCTCCCAACTCGATCTGTCCACCCTTGATGGCAGCACCGGGTTTCGGCTCGATGGGGTGGCGACCGGGGACCAGAGCGGTAATTCGGTCAGCACCGCCGGGGATGTCAATGGTGATGGTTTTGACGATCTCGTGATCGGTGCCCCTGTGGCCGATCTGAGTGGCAACGATTCCGGGGCTTCCTATATTTTTTTCGGAGGCAATTTCACGGGGGCCTTCACCACAGCCCAAACTCTGACCGGTACAACCGGGGCTGACACTCTGCGCGGCGGGTTGGGGGGTGATACCCTGACGGGCGGAGGTGGCGCGGATGTGCTGATCGGGGGGGCAGGCAATGATATTCTGGCCGTTTCCGATGCAACCTTTAAAAGAATCGATGGCGGTGGCGGTAGCGATACCCTGAAACTGGATGGATCGGGATGGACCTTGGATCTTGCCGCCATCGGGATAAGCAACCGCATCCATGACATCGAAACCATCGATCTGGGAACCGGCAATACCCTCAAAATAGACCTTGGTGCGCGTGTGAGCCAAATCACGGGTACGGGACTTACCTTGCAAGTAAAGGGAGATGCCACGGATAAAATCCTGCTTGGCGACACCTGGACCCATTCTTCCGCATACACCGTCTTGTCTGGTCAAACCTATGACCTCTATCAAAAAAATGGGAATAAACTGCTGGTGGATGCGGATGTGCTTGAAGTCCGGGCAGTGGTACAACTTTCCACCCTCGATGGGACCAACGGGTTTCGGCTCGATGGGGTAGCGGCCAATGACTGGAGCGGTTACTCGGTCAGCAGTGCTGGAGATATCAATGGCGATGGCTTTGACGATCTGATTATTGGTGCCCATGGGGCCGACCCGGGTGGCAGCGGTTCCGGGGCAAGCTATGTCATGTTTGGCAAAGCGAGTGGCTTTACCTCCCAGATCGATCTGTCCACCCTCGATGGCAGCACCGGGTTTCGGCTCGATGGGGTGGCGGCCTATGACACGAGCGGTTATTCGGTCAGCACCGCCGGGGATGTCAATGGTGATGGCTTTGACGATCTCATGATTGGTGGCACTTGGGCCGACCTGGGTGGTGCCAATTCCGGGGTAAGCTATGTCATTTTTGGCAAAGCGATGGGCTTTACCTCCCAACTCGATCTGTCCACCCTCGATGGCAGCAATGGGTTTCGGCTCGATGGGGTGGCGACTGGTGACGTGAGCGGTCATTCGGTCAGCAACGCCGGGGATGTTAATGGTGATGGCTTTGACGATCTGATTGTTGGTGCCCCGTGGGCCGACCCGGGTGGCGGCAATTCCGGGGCAAGCTATATCATTTTTGGCAAAGCGAGTGGCCTTACCTCCCAACTCGATCTGTCCACCCTCGATGGCAACAACGGGTTTCGGCTCGATGGGGCGACGTCTGACCAGAGCGGTCATTCGGTCAGCAACGCCGGGGATGTTAATGGTGATGGCTTTGACGATCTGATTGTTGGTGCCCCGGGGACCGCCCCGGGTGGCAGCTTTTCCGGGGCAAGCTATGTCATGTTTGGCAAAGCGAGTGGCTTTACCTCCCAACTCGATCTGTCCACCCTCGATGGCAGCACCGGGTTTCGCCTCGATGGGGTGGCGGCCTATGACTGGAGCGGTTACTTGGTCAGCAGTGCTGGAGATATCAATGGCGATGGCTTTGACGATCTGATTATTGGTGCCTGGGGGGCCGACCTGGGTGGTGCCAATTCCGGGGCAAGCTATGTCATTTTTGGCAAAGCGGGTGGCTTTACCTCCCAACTCGATCTGTCCACCCTCGATGGTAGCACCGGGTTTCGGCTCGATGGGGTAGCGACTGATGACCAGAGCGGTTGGTCGGTCAGCAACGCCGGGGATGTCAATGGTGATGGCTTTGATGATTTGATTGTCAGTGCCTTTACTGCCGATCCTGGTGGCAGCAATACCGGGGCAAGCTATGTCATTTTTGGCAAAGCGAGTGGCTTTACCTCCCAGCTTGATTTGTCCACCCTCGATGGCAGCACCGGGTTTCGGCTCGATGGGGTGGCGACTGGGGACGTGAGCGGTCGTTCGGTCAGCACCGCCGGGGATATCAACCAGGATGGTTTCTCCGACCTCCTCATCGGTGCCTCCCATGCCGATCAGGGTGGCAGCGATTCCGGGACCTCCTATATTTTTTTCGGCGGCAATTTAACGGGTGCATCCACTACAGCCCAAACCCTGACCGGCACGGTCGGGGCCGATATTTTGCGTGGCGGGTTGGGCAACGATACCCTGACGGGTGGCGGCGGCGCCGATGTGTTGATCGGGGGAGCAGGTAACGATATTCTGGCCGTCTCCGATGCAACCTTTAAAAGAATCGATGGCGGCGGCAACACCGACACCCTGCGCCTGGAGGGCACAGGATTCCATCTCAATCTGACGACCACGGGACAGGCCAGCCACATCCACGACATCGAACTCATCGACCTGCAATCGGGAAGCGGGGCGCATACCCTGACGCTTGCGGCACGGTATGTCAGTCAGATCGCCGGGGCAGGATCGGACCTGCGTATCATGGGAGATGGCGGCGATACGCTTCATATCGGCACCGGCTGGAGCTATACCGCCAATTTCAGCACCATCGACAACCAGGTGTACCACCGCTATGTCCAGGGAGGCGTTTCCCTGCTGGTGGATGCCGACATCGCCACCGCCCTTGATCCCGTCGTCCTGGATCTGACCGGCAACGGCATCGATCTGGTCGGTCTCCAACAAGGGGTCCGCTTTGACATGGCCCTGACAGGAGAACCACAGACCACCGGTTGGGCAGGTTCCGCAGATGCCCTGTTGGCATGGGATCGCAACCACGATGGTCACATCGGCGATGCCACCGAACTGTTCTCGGAACGGATGTTCCCCGATGCCCCTTCGGGCATGGCAGCCCTCGCCCGGTTGGACGATGACAACAACCACCTGCTCGACGCCCTGGATGCCGCCTATGCCGACATTCTGGTCTGGCAAGATCAAAACCAGGATGGGATATCGGACCCGGGAGAACTGGCCACGCTTGCACAAAAGGAAATCGCCGCCATCGCCCTGGAAACCACCCCCAACGGATCATGGCAGGATGGCAATCAAATTTTGACCGAAGGACATTTCATCGATCATCAAGGTCAAAGCGGGCACCTGGCCGAGGTTTCTTTTCTCTATCGCCCCGGTCCTCCCCTTCCCGACATGCCGCCCCCCGAAAACCCCCAAACCATGGACCCGGAGACGTTCGATAAGCTGTTGTTCGACCTGTTGACCACTGTCACCCAAACCCCGCCACAAACCACCGTTGATTCTGTCTTGTCCATGGAAGGAACGATCCTGCCGGGGTATGGCGGCTTGGTGGAGATTCCTCATGATCCTGGCGGAAATTCGACCGCCATGAATGGGGGAGAACTCCATCATGACTTCGACTTGTTCCAGCCCAACCTTCCCGATTCACTGATTTAAGGAGTAGTCCCCTTCAGCCTTCACTACCGTGGTTTTGGTTTACCAGGTTTTGGGCACGAAGTGTTCGTCGTTAGCGATGTGGACCGTTTCTCCCGACTGGGCAATCACGAACAATCCCCTGTTCATAGCAAATTGGTCCGCTTCGGCATCGATGACGATTCCCGCCACTGCGCCGTAAACCGTGCAATCGGCATAACGAGGAAAAAAACTTTTAAATTGACTCAGGCGTTCCATATGATTGCGTACATCTTCCACCTTGAGGTTGCTTTTGACCTCGACCAGAACCGCAGCAACCGTGTTGGCCACCAACAGATCGATTTCCATGTGCTTGCTGCCGCGTTTCTTCCGGACCCGTGGATAGACCTCGTCCACCGGAATGCCACGCTTCGTGAACATGTCAATGCAGGCAGGGGCGATCAACCCTTCGAGAAACTCACCCCAGCGGCTACCCAACTGGCCGATCTGCCGGGAAACCTCTTTGACGACACGTTCGGTCTCCTTGAATCCCAGGGCGATTTCCTTGAATTCCCGGTCGGTCTCCTGGAATTTCAGATCGGTCTCCTGGAATTTCAGATCGGTCTCCTTGAATTTCAGATCGGTCTCCTTGAATTGCCGGTCGGTCTCCTGGAATTTCAGATCGGTCTCCTTGAATTGCTGATTGGTCTCCTTGAATTGCCGATCGGTCTCCTGGAATAACTTCCAAATATCATCGATGGTCACGGATCGAGTCATAGTCTTTGTCTCCGGAGGGGATCGGTTATCTATAAGTTATCATGCCAGTCTACCATAATTCTCGTTATTGGAAAATACTCAGAATTGATTGTGTCGGCAGCAAATTAATTGTCCGGTCTTGTAGCACATGATTTGTCCGGTTTTCATAGGGGTAAGGAGGTGACCTATGAAGTAACCATTCAGTCCCCCCCTTTTTTTTAAAGGTTGAAATTATTGCGGGGGTCTGGGGGGAGGTTCTCCCCCCGTGCTGCGGTTTGGAGGCGGCAGCCCACCAAGGTTCTTCTTTTGACTTTGATTTTGACTTTGACTTTGATTTTGATTTTACTGCCCCCCAAGGGGGGTCTAGGGGCGCAGCCCCAGGGTTTTGATTTTGATTCTTTTGCCTGAAGGGCATAATGTCC
>JACSDG010000094.1 GCA_015660855.1 Magnetococcales bacterium | reverse complement strand
GCGGAGGTTTGGAGGCAGAGCCTCCAAGGTTTTGTTTTTGAATTTAAACAAAAAGCTTCATGCCTATGGGGGTTTGGGGGCGAAGCCCCCAAGGTTTTGGTTCTGACTTTGTGCCCGCAGGGCATTATGTTCACGTGTCGAAAAAAAACGCGATGAATATTACATTATATCTAAGAAAACCCAATAAATTAACTTATAGCATTGAAAGGCTGTTTGCTGATGTTGCGACTGGCCTGCCCCCAGAAATCATCGTTGCTTCATGTGTCAGTAAATACGGATCATCAGGGCTGTTCAAGCGGCTTTATAACTGTATCGAGGCGATATTTTATCAGGGAAACGTCAATCATGTCACTGGTGATGTCCATTTTCTGACTTATTTTCTAAAACGCCGACGCACCATTCTGACAATACATGATTGTTTCATGATGGAAAAATTATCCGGCTTTCGTCGATGGTTGTTCAGGCTTTTATGGTTGAGAATCCCAGAAAGGTGCTGCTCTGTCATTACGGCAGTTTCAGAAGAAACCCGGCGTCAGGTGATTAAATATACCCATTGCAACCCTGCCAAGGTGCGCGTGATTCATTGCAATGTTTCAAAAGAATTTGTTAGAACCCCAAAAAAAATTAATACAACGCATCCAAGACTATTGCAGATTGGTATTACCCCCAACAAAAACATTGAACGTCTCATTCAAGCTTTGGAAGGTTTGAACTGTACACTGGTTATTATAGGTGTTTTGACCGACGCTTATAAACAAGCACTGAACAGGCATCAAATATCCTATGAATCCATGGAAAATTTGTCGCGAGAGGCATTGGTCGAGCAGTACGTTTTGTGTGATCTTCTGGTGTTTGTGTCGCTCTACGAAGGCTTCGGCTTGCCCATCATCGAGGCCAATGCCGTTGGGCGACCCGTGTTGACAAGTAACATGTGGTCCATGCCGGAAGTGGCTGGGGATGCGGCGTGTTTGGTCAACCCGTACAGTGTCGCCGATATCAGGCGTGGATTATTGCGCATCCTTGAAGATAAAGATTATCGGGAAAGATTAATAGATAATGGTTTTATAAATGCAGAACGTTTTGGATTGGATAAAATTGCAGCTCAATATGTAGCTTTGTACCATGAGGTCGGTGATTCTGTACGAACGTAACGTAAAGAGGGGGGGCCGGAGGTTACACTTGACCATAACAACGATCGTAGTCTGCCGCACTATCCAACGAGTATGGCTTCAACCGCCAACAACAACTCCTTGGGACGGAAAGGTTTGGCCAGAAAATGCAAACCCGGTCGCGCCAGCACCGATTGGGACATCCCGTCGTGGGCTGACGTCAACAGACCTGAAAAAATAAGTATTTTTAATTTTGGGTGTCTCTCCAGCAAAACTTCCGAAAACCTGGCACCACTCATCCCGGGCAGAGATAAATCGGTGACCACAAGATCAAATCGGGTGGCAGCACATTTTTCCAAACCTTCTTCGGCGGTGTTGGCCAGTGCCAGATCATAGCCAGCGCGGCCCAAAATTTTGCCGGAAATATCCCTGATGGCCTGATCGTCATCAACGACCAATATATGCGACATGGTGGCGTGATTCCTACTTTTTAAACAGGTCCGTACAGAATATGACGCCCTTTGGGCAAGAGACCAGAACCTTGGGTGCTCTCGCCCCCAACTCCCCACAGACGATGAAGCTTTTTGTCTAAATTATCAAAAGAAGAACCTTGGGGCACTGCCCCAAACCCCGCCGGGGGGGATGATCCCCCCCGGACCCCCGCAATAATTTTTGCCAAACTTTGTTTTTCCGATACGAAAAACCATCCCCGTTCACTGATCGGCGGCAAGCATCAGCCTTTTTTTAACGGCGGCCTCTGTTTGCGCAAACGCTTGGCCACGGCAATCATGGGCTTGGCCTTCAACATGTCATCAACGTTCATGGCCAGCTTGCGTTGCCAATTGGGATACTCATTGGTCGTCCCTGGAAGGTTGACCTGCTCCCGTTGGCCTATGACATCCTCCAGTTGCACCATTTGTATTTTGCTCGGCGACATGGACAGGTAGTCATTGACCGCCAGCACCAAATCCTCAGTGCAATATTTATGTGCCGCCGCTGTCCAATCGCTGGGCAAAAGCTTCTTTTCTTTTACGGCCTGGGCAATTTTATCCTTCTCGTTGACCCGTTCCGCAATCGTGCGTTTGAGAAGATCGTCGGAGGGAAATAGAGAAAGCCGCCGTTTTTCTTCAAGATCCACCCCCTCCCAATACCCAGGAAAGGTCGGCAAATCGTGGGTAGTCACCGCCACCAGGGCAAAAGGAGAAAAGTGTTCTGGACTCTTGAATTCACCCTGAGGTCCGCGCTCAAAATAAAATAATTGGTAAGAGAAGACGTTGGCCTGGGCCAATTTTTCCGGTAATCCCTCGGGAACCGTCCCCAGTGCCTCCCCAACGACCAGACACCGGCTGCGCTGACTTTCAAGTTTGACGATGCCCAGAAGATCCTCAAAAGGATAATTGACATAGCCCCCCTTGGTAGCCTTCTCCCCGACCGGTACCAAAAACAAGCGCGTCAATCCCATGACATGATCCAGCCGTACCGCACCGGAAATACTCATGGTGGCCCGCAAGGTTTCGGCGAAAATGCGATAGCCTTCCTCTTTCAACACCCTGGGATTGAGTGGAGGCAATCCCCAATCTTGCCCCAAAGGGTTGAACTGGTCGTAAGGGGCACCCATGCGGGCACCATCGACGAACAAATGTTGATTGGCCCAAAAATCAGCACCATCCGGATCCACCCCCAAGGCAATATCGTTGTAAAGTCCTACGAGCATTCCCTGTTCCTTGCAGGTTTCCACCACATCCCTCAACTGGCTTTGGGAAACCCAGTAAAGATACTGGAAAAATTCCACTTCCTCCGCATGCTGTTCCGCAAAACGCCTGACCTCGGGCGATCCCGGCGAGCGGTACGGCAAGGGCCAGCCACGCCATGTGCGCCCCCCAAACCCACCATCGCCAAAATGATTGGCTAACGCATTGTAGAGAGTCAGGTGGAGAAGACGCTCTCCCCCCTCCTTGACAAATTGACGGAACGCCAAGCAACGGCTGGAAGGCACCTCTCCCGAAGCACTGGACAAATGTTGCTCGCGGAACGTCTTGAAAAGTAGACGCATGATTTCCATTTTCATGTGTCCGATTTCAATATAGTCCACCATGGGGGTCTGACGAACTTGCGACAGGAGTGCCTGAAAGGCGGGACTGCGCAGTTTTTTCTTGGCGTCAAGACATTGCTCAAACTCTGCAACCGCTTCCGGATCGATGTAAAGCGGATTGAGGAAAAAACGACTGCTGGGAGAATAGGGACTGAAACGCTCGGGATGTCTGGGAAACTGGGCATGCAGAGGGTTAAGCCCAATGGCACCTGCCCCCAATGCCGCCATTCCGCTAGCCAGGGTTTTCAGATCGGAAAAATCACCGATGCCCCAACTGGTGGGCGATTTCAAGGCATACAACTGCACCGCAGTACCCCAAATACGGCCCTTTTCGCTGTTCATGGCCTCCGGCATGTAGCAACGCTCGGGAACCCGTATCAATGACATGACCGCCCTGTCGCTGCCCGATAGACCCGTGCCGGTAATTTCAAAACGGTGATAACCCAGGGGAACCTTGACGGGCAGCACGAAAAGACGTCGCTGGTACTGGCGATCCTCCAGTTCAATCTCATCTTCGAGGGGGCATTCTTTCAGGTCGATTCGACCATGGGAGAGTTTGCCATCCTCCTCGACAAAGGCCCACTCGAAAACATTGCCCAAATATTTGGCCTTGACGACAATGGGAATGCGAATCTCCTCCTTGAGTCCATGGACGACCAGGGATGGTTCCATGGGCCGACGCCATTGGGCCTCCTGAAGAGTACGCAACGATACGGAAACCTGACCGGGGGTACCACAGGGAAGCCCCAAGGCGGTAAGAAACGCCAACCGGGTTTCGGGAGGGATGGGCTGCCACTTGCCGTAAATATCCCAATATCCATCCTGGATACCCGCCAAGCGGGCCAATTGGTCCATTTCCTGGAGCGTATTGGCACTTTGAACCGGCTTGGGTATGTCTTTCCAGGCACCGTCAAGGCTGACAAACTGCAGAATGGACAACGAGTGGGGATTTTGCAGATAACTCTCCGGTTGCCATGGTGCCTGTTCCAGGACGAAGGCAGGTTGGCGACTGGTATCCATCACCAACTTCCAGCATTTTTTCTTTTTCTCCGCCCCTTGTACCGGGAGGTGGAACGCCACTTCCGAAGGTCCGGGATTGGCGATCAGCAGGAAAGTGGAATCCTTGCTGGCATCGAATTCCGGGGCGTTATCGCAAGGAATGATTTCGTCTGGTTCCATTTCTCCGCTGACGATGACACCCAGGACGTTGCCCGGCAAATGGTCCCAGTCCCCACCCGACAGTTCCTGACCGTCGGGACGCAACCAGACAATATCCCGGGGTTTGTTGTCCTGGGATTGTCCCGTGAAAAAACTGTTTTTCCGGAATACCGGATGGTGCCGGCGGAAACGGATCAACTTTTGCACAAAATCCAGCAGTTGTTTACGATCTTCGCTCCAGTCTTTCCAGTCGAACCATGTGACTTCGTTGTCCTGGCAATAGGGATTGTTGTTTCCCTTCTGGGTGCGCGCAAATTCGTCGCCACCGACGATCATGGGCACGCCCTGGGATAACAGTAGGGTGGAGAAAAAATTACGCAACTGCTGAAACCGGAGTCGGTTGCATTCGGGATTGGCGGATTCCCCTTCTTCACCGCAGTTCCAACTGAAATTTTCATCGCGGCCATCCCGATTGTCTTCCAGGTTGGCGATATTGTATTTGCGCGAATAGACCGCCAAGTCATACAGGGTGAAACCGTCGTGAGCGGTAATGAAGTTCAGGCTGCTTGTGGGGCGGCGTCCATGATAGTTGAACACCTCGGAGGAACCGGTGAAGCGCGAGGCAAAATTTCCCCTGAGACCACCATCGTTACGCCAAAAACGGCGAACGCCATCGCGATATTTGTCATTCCATTCGGTCCAGCCTGCGGGGAAACCGCCGACCTGATAACCATCCATCCCCAGATCCCAGGCTTCGGCGATAAGTTTGCGATTGGCCAGAACCGGATCCTGGGCCACCACATCGAGAAAGCCCGAGTGACGGTTGAAACGACCATCAACTTCGCGAGCCAGGGTGGTGGTCAGATCAAAGCGGAAACCATCGACACGCATTTCCTCGGACCAGTACCGCAGGGAGTCGGTAACCAGTTGTAATACGCGGGAGTGCCGCAGGTTCAAGGTGTTACCGCATCCGGTAAAATCCTGATAATGTCGTGGACGCCCGGGAAGCAGGCGATAGTAAACGGCGTTGTCGATGCCCCGAAAACTGAGGGTGGGTCCCATCTGGTTGCCTTCGGCGGTGTGGTTGTAGACCACATCCAGGAGAACCTCCAGTCCGGCATCGTGGAGAACCTTGACCATGGTTTTGAATTCGCTGATGGTCTCGGGATGGCTGAAATATCTGGCATGGGGGACGAAGAAAGCGATGGGGTTGTAGCCCCAATAATTGCCAAGGTCGCGCTGGAACAGGTGCCATTCATCGACAAACCCCTGTACCGGCAGCAACTCCAGAGCGGTCACCCCCAGATTTTGAAAATAGCGCACCATGGAAGGGGACGCCAGACCGGCAAAGGTGCCGCGCAGGGCTTCGGGCACTTCCGGGTGCATCATGGTGGTCCCCCGGACATGGGTTTCGTAGATGATGGTGTTGCGCCAGGGGGTGTTGGGGAGGCGATCATTGCCCCAGGTATAGGCTTGCTCGACGACGCGGCACTTGGGCATAAAGGAGGCACTGTCACGCGTGTCGAAGGAAAGATCGATGGCGGGGTCACCGTAACGAAACCCAAACAAGGCTTCGTTCCAGACCAGGCGACCGAACAGAGCTTTGGCGTAGGGATCCAGCAACAGCTTATGGTGATTGAACCGGTGTCCCCGGTTGGGATCGTAGGTTCCGTAGACGCGATAACCGTAGAGTTGCCCAGGCCGGACATCCGGCAGGTAGGCGTGCCATACCTGGTTGGTGTATTCGGTTAGTCGGACGCGGTGGGTTTCGTGCATGCCACTGGGGTCGAAAAGGACCAGCTCCACCTTTTCGGCATTTTCGGAAAACAGGGCAAAATTGACCCCGCGCCCATCCCAGGTTGCTCCCATGGGTGATGGTGAACCAGGCCAAACACGCAATTTTGAGGCACTCACGATATAGGCTTCCCTAATGTTACAGATTGGACTGTGGAACCTGCCAGAAGTTCCAGATTGAACAGTGGCTCTATGGTGGAATGTGTTTTTCTTCCGGTCAAGGTTCATTTTTTCGTGGAGGCGGGTTCAAAGATCAGTACCGCCAGCGGTGGCAGGTTGAGTTCCACGGAGTGGGACCATTCTTTCCAGGGTTGGGCACTGGCCATGACTTGCCCATAGTTTCCCATGCCGGTTCCACCATAGTCATTGGCATCGGTATTGATCTTTTCGAGGTAACGTCCGCCCTGGGGGACACCAATGCGATATTTTTCCCGTGGGACCGGAGTAAAATTACACACCACGATGACAAACCTGGATGATTGGTGTCCGTAGCGAATGAACGCAAAAACCGAACGTTCGCGATCATCGGACTCGATCCATTGAAATCCGTGCGCGGTGCGATCCTGTTGATACAGGGGGGGAGTGGAAGTATAGAGCCGGTTCAGGTCACCCAGAAGTTTTTGTATCCCCTGGTGCATTTCATCTTCGACGAGGTGCCAGTCCAGACTTAAATCATGGTTCCATTCACGCTCCTGCCCAAATTCTCCGCCCATAAAAATAAGTTTTTTTCCTGGATGGGTGTACAAAAAAGCGTAAAGAAGGCGAAGATGGGCAAACTTTTGCCAACGATTGCCGTGCATTTTCCCCAAGAGTGATTTTTTCAGATGGACCACTTCGTCATGGGAGAGGACCAGGACATAGTTTTCCTTGAAGGCGTAGACCAGACCAAAAGTAACCATATCATGGTGATGACTTCGCAGAATCGGGTCCAGGGACAGATAGCCCAAAATATCGTGCATCCAGCCCAGGTTCCATTTGTAGCGGAAACCCAATCCCCCCTCATGGACGGGGTGGGTGACCTGGGGCCAGGAGGTGGATTCTTCGGCGATGGCGATGGCACCCTGACCTTTTTCTTCAATCCGCACGTTCAGATTTCTTATGAAGTCGATGGCCTCAAGGTTTTGGTTGCCGCCATGTTCGTTGGGCAGCCAATCGCCATCGCGCCGACTGTAATCCAGATGGAGCATGGAAGCGACGGCATCGACACGCAGGGCATCGATATGGAAGTACAGGATCCAGTACAAGGCATTGGCGATGAGAAAATTTTGGACTTCGGCGCGACCATAGTTGTAGATCAGAGTTTTCCAGTCCTGGTGCCAGTTTTTTCTGGGGTCGGTGTGCTCGTAGAGAAAGGAACCGTCAAAGTTGCCGAGTCCGTGGGGATCCTTGGGGAAATGTCCCGGCACCCAATCCAGGATGACCCCGATATTTTCCTGGTGGCACTGGTCGATGAAGGCACGCAGTTGATCGGGGGTGCCATAACGGCTGGTTGGGGAAAACAGCCCGATGGGTTGATAACCCCAGGAACCGGTGTAGGGATGTTCGGCCAGGGGCATGAGTTCGATGTGGGTAAAGCCCAATTGTTTGACGTGGGCTATCAATTTTTCGGCCAGTTCCAGATAGGTCAACGTGCGGTTATTTTCTTCCGGAACCCGTTTCCACGAACCCAGATGGACCTCATAGATGGCCATGGGGGCATCGGTGGCGTTGGTTTTGGGTCGATTGTGGATCCATTCCTCGTCATGCCAGACAAACTCTTCGGAGTGCCAGACGACCGAGGCGGTTTCGGGTGGTTTTTGCGAATATCTGGCGTAAGGGTCGGCTTTGAGGAGGTATTCTCCGTAGCGTCCGATGATTTCAAATTTATAGAAGGCCCCGGTAACGATACCGGGCATGAATATTTCCCACACTCCAAAGGGTTCACGCAAACGCATGGGATTTCTGCGTCCATCCCAATCGTTGAAGTCGCCGACGACGCTGACGCGGCTGGCCTGGGGGGCGAACACCGAAAAAATGGTACCGGGGACGTCTTCGATTTTCAGGGGATGGGCACCGAGACAGTGATAAATTTCCCAGTTTTGTCCCTTGGAGATGCGAACCAGATCCAATTCGCCCAGGACTGGGGGAAAACGGTAAGGATCTTCAAGATCCCATTTCCATTGGCGTTGGCTGAGGCGAAAGCGGTAGGTAAATGGAGTAGTTTTGGATTCAAACAGGCCAGAAAAAAAACCGGCGGCATGAACACGGGTGAGACGTCCTACATCTCTGCCGGTAGCGGAATTGATCACCATCACCGAGTCGGCTTGGGGAAGAAAAGCCTGGATGCGTACATATTTTTCATCCGCCCCGTGCATTCCCAGGACATTGTAAGCATCCCGACAGGATCCACGAACAACCGAGTCAATGATATCAGAACCACTTGAGAGAGGTGGTCTTTTTGGCATGTTTTCCCCCTCTGGAACGGGTCAATGCTGTGGTCGGAGACTTCCCTAGACACCCGGCCGATTGCCCTGGAGACATCGCCACCCCTTTTTGGCGAGCCTGCGGGCTACCCGATCTTTGCGTCGGTGGTCGTTACCGGACTGTCCGAACACAGGAAGCCCTAGATAAAGTATGCCATCCCCATCCATTTTTCAAGTCACCACACGCCATTGCGCCCCGCATTTTCATTCAACGCACTTTTTTATCGCCAACCCTTGCCAAATGGGGCATGATGCTTTTCCCTGTCGCCGTTTTAGTGGAGTGCGGGGAAGGAAAAACGTTCAAGCTTGTCGGCAAGGGAGTAGCCCGTGGCCAAGATTATTGCGATTACCAACCAAAAAGGCGGCGTGGGCAAGACCACCACGGCGGTCAATCTTGCTGCAGCCCTGACCCAATCGGGTGCCAAAGTCATCTTGATCGATCTGGATCCCCAGGGCAATTCTTCTACTTCCTTCGGTATCGAAAAAAATAGTGTCAAACACTCTATTTACGAGGTTTTGTTTGGGCATTCCACTTTAAAAAAGGCCATTTTTAAACCGGCCCCGGAAGGCCCTTGGATCATCCCCTCCACTCCCGATCTCAGTGGCGCGGAAATCGAACTGGCGAGTATTCCCCGTCGCGAACACCGCCTGAGTGAATGCCTGGAAAATTCCCCGGAATCCACAGACCTTGTCATCATCGATTGCCCCCCCTCCCTGGGCTTGCTTACCCTCAACGCTCTGGTCGCAGCCCACAGCGTTATCATCCCGGTCCAGTGCGAATTTTTGGCGCTCGAAGGATTGAGCCAACTGATGCGCACGCTGGAAATTGTTCGCAAACGGTTGAATCCCAATCTGCAAATCACAGGTATTGTTTTGACGATGTACGATAAAAGGTCGAAACTGATTCGTCAAGTTGTAAAAGAGGTGGAGAAGTTTTTTCCTGAATTGGTTTTTTCGACCAATATACCCAGAAACATTACGGTAAGTGAGTCTCAAAGTTTTGGCAAGCCTTTGGTCGAGTTTGACAAAAAATCCAAAGCAGCCAAGGCCTACCAAAAATTGGCCAAGGAAGTCTCAAAAAGAATTTCATTAAACAAAGCAAATAGTTAGATATTCTTGATTTCAATAATGCGCGAATTATCCGGTCTATTTTAATGAGGAATGAAAATTTTTTTTGAAAAAAAAAGATTTTAATGGTCCAATGCTCGGATGCGGAAGGCCGGAATTTTCCAGGTTGACCGAACCTTGGTTAAAAGGATTGCCGGATCGGGAAATGAAAGTATTATATGTCACATCCGAGTTGTTCCCCCTGACCCAAACGGGGTGTGTGGGTGAAATTTGCGGCCTGATCCCTCTGGCTTTGACGGATCAGGGAGCGGACGTGCGCATCCTCCTGCCTGCTTATCCCCAGGCTGTCAAAGCGATTCGGCGGAAGGGAAAACCCATTGACTTGGGTAACCCCCTGGGTTTGGGGGCCAGTCGGCTGATTCCCGGGTGGCTGCCTGACAGCTCCGTCAGGGTGTGGCTGCTGGATTGTCCGACGCAGTACAATCGGGAGGGAGGGGTTTTTCTGGATGACCTGGGGGTGCCGTGGCCAGACAATGGGCACCGTTTCGCGCTGCTCTCCAAAGTTGCGGCCCTCCTTGCCGAGGTGGGAGGCATGCTGGGGTGGCAGCCCGATGTTTTGCACGCCAATGATTGGACCTGCGGCCTAGCCCCGGCCTATCTCGCTGTGAACGGCAATCGGCAATGTGCCACGGTGTTCACCGTTCGCGACATGCGGCAACAAGGTAATTTTGATGCCGAACTCCTCTATCGTTTTGGATTGCCCAAGAGCACCTTCACCATGAACGGACTTGAGTTTCATGGGCGATTGAGTTTTCTCAAGGCGGGGCTTTACTATTCCGGCAAAATTATTACCACCAGTCCCTCTTTTACCCGTGAAATTCAGCTCAAAGGGCACGGTGAGGGGATGCATGGCGTTTGTTCCTTGCGTGGCGGAGATCTTTCCGGGATCTTGAACGGCTTGGACGAAGGCGAATGGAACCCGGGAGACGATCCCCATGTGTCAACCCGGTACGACAGCGATCATCTTGACGGCAAGCTGCGCAATAAGTTGGATCTTCAACGAGCGTTCAGCCTTGAGTCCAATCCGGACATCCCTCTGATAGGCATGGTGTCGCACCTGGGCCTGGATGAGGGGGCCGATCTGCTGATCGCCGCCCTGTCGGGACTGATCAGTGCGGGTGCGCAAATCGTCGTCATGGGAAGCGGCGATAAGGATATGGAGCACAGCTTGGTGATGGCCTCGACAACCTATCCTGGACGAATCGGTGTCCACCTGGGTTGGGAGCAGGGGTTGCACCATCGCATTCTGGCGGGCTGCGATTTGTTTCTAGTGCCGGCACGCTTTGATCCGTGTGCCGTAAAGCAGTACCAGGCCATGCGCTATGGTGCCTTGCCGGTGGTCCGGAAAACGGGGGGGTTGGGGGATACGGTACTGGATACGTTGCATGGAGAAACGGGAACGGGGTTTGTGTTTAACGAACCCACCGGGGGGGAGTTGATGCTGGCCGTATCGCGTGGCATCAACCTGTTCAGAAATCGCAACACCTGGCGGCGACATCAGATTTATGCCATGAACCGCCCGTGGGGCTGGCAGGATCCGGCAAAGAGTCACCTGGAAATCTATCAGCGCGCGCGGTCGCAAATATCGGCCGGCATTTACATGTGATTTACGTTCAACCAAGTTTCACCAACGGATGAGGATAAGAGTACGGCATGTCTAATGACCTGAATATCCAGTTTGAACGCCATGACAAAAATACTTGGGATGTTGAGTATATTCGTAAGAGCATCCTTGATTGTATGGTTCATCTGGTGGGCAAGGATCCTGAGCTGGCATGGGAGAATGATTGGTACAAGGCCCTGGTTTTGTTTTTGAAGGGGATTTTGGCGGAACGCCGGGTCGAGTTTGAGCGCAAGATTCGGGCGCAGGAAGTCAAACGGGTCTATTATCTGTCTTTGGAATATCTCATCGGTCGGAATTTGCATCGGACCCTGGCCGATCTGAACATGACGGATGCGGCGCGCCAGGCTTTGGCCGCCTGCGGCAAATCCCTGGAAGAGATTCTCGACTGCGAGGCGGAAGCGGGCCTTGGTAATGGTGGTCTGGGGCGTTTGGCTGCGTGTATCGTTGATTCCATGGCCTCTCAGGGTTATCCGGGGGTTGGTTATGGCATTCGCTACCAATTCGGCATGTTCAAGCAATCCATCGAAAACGGTCTCCAGGTAGAGCATCCGGAATCCTGGTTGCGTTTTGGCAGTCCCTGGGAGTTGGAACGGCGCAGTCTGGTTTATGAAATCAAGTTCAAGGGACGGATTTTTCACTATCGGGACAAACAGGGGCGCAATCGTTGCCAGTGGGTGGAGACCGAGGATTGTGAGGCTCAGGCTTTTGATGTCCTGCTTTCCGGGTATCGCACCCCTTCGCTGTCGTATTTGCGCTTGTGGAATTCGCGGGCGTCGCGGGAATTTGATCTGCACAACTTCAATGCCGGCAACTACATTGACGCCGTCAAGTCCAAGATTCATTCGGAAAACCTGTCCAAGGTGCTCTACCCCGATGATTCGACCTCGATGGGGCAGGAATTGCGTTTGATGCAGGAATATTTTTTCGTCAGTGCTTCGCTCCAGGACATTTTTGCGCAACATGTCACCTGTCCTGAAGATTTGCAAAAGCTGCCTGACAACGTTGCCATTCATCTTAACGACACCCATCCGGCCACGGCCATCCCGGAGATGATGCGTTTGCTTTTGGACGACCATGGTTTGGACTATGAAAATGCCTGGGATATTACCCGCAGGGTGTTTTCCTATACCAACCATACGCTGCTGCCGGAAGCGTTGGAAACGTGGTCATTGGACGTGTTTGGCAAGATACTTCCCCGCCACTTGGATATTTGCTACCTCATCAACCATCATCACATGAACAATGTGAAGTACAAGCTGCCGGGTGACACCAGCATTCTTGGGCGCATGTCTCTTTTTGATGACAACAGCAAGCGGGTGCGGATGGCCAACCTATCGATTGTGGGCAGCCATACGGTTAACGGCGTGGCGGAGTTGCATTCGCAGTTGATGCAGAAGGGTATGTTTGCCGATTTTGTCCGGTTGTCGCCTGGGAAGCTGACCAATGTTACCAACGGAATTACGCCAATTCGCTGGCTGGTGTTGGCCAATCCGGGGTTGGCGAATTTGATTACCGATGTTATTGGCGGGGATTGGGTGCATGACCTGACAAAACTGAAAAAACTGGCCGATTTGGCCGATGATCATGGCTTTCAGGATCGATTCATGGCGGTGAAAAAGGCGAACAAAGTTCGTCTGGCCCATTTCATGAGTGAAAAGCATGGTATTCGTCTCAATGTGGATTTCTTGTTTGACGTGCAGGTCAAGCGGATGCACGAGTACAAACGTCAATTGCTCAATTTGTTGCATGTCCTCACGCGTTACATTTGGATACGCGATGGGATCAAGCCGGGATTGTTGCCCAGGACGGTACTTTTTGGGGGCAAGGCGGCACCAGCGTACCACATGGCGAAATTGATCATTCGTTTGATCAACGATGTTGCGGACATGGTGCGCAACGATCCGGTGGTTGCCAATCAGTTGCAATTGGCATTCATACCGAACTACAACGTATCGGCGGCGGAGATCATCATGCCGGCGTGTGAGTTGTCGGAGCAGATTTCCACGGCGGGTTTGGAGGCTTCGGGCACGGGCAACATGAAATTTGCGTTGAATGGTGCTTTGACCATTGGGACCATGGATGGTGCGAACATTGAGATACGCAATGAGGTTGGGCCGGACAACATTTTCATCTTTGGTTTGGAGTCTCACCGTACCGATGAATTATGGAAAAATGGGTACAATCCTGGTGAGGCCATAGCCAAGAGTGCGGATCTCAAGCGAATTCTTGAGATGATCCGGGATGGTTATTTTTGTCCGGAGGAGCCGAATCGTTACCAGCCGATTTATGATGCTTTGACCATGGGGGATCATTATCTGCTGACGGCTGATTATGCTGATTATATTGCCTGTCAGGAGAGGGTGGATCAATTGTATCGCAATCCCAGGGCATGGGCGAGAAAGTCTATCATCAACGTAGCCAACATGGGATTCTTCTCGATTGACCGCACGGTTCAGACCTATGCGGAGAAGGTTTGGAAGATCAAGCCGGTCAAGTAGTCGGTTTTTGGAATTTACACAGCCGGCCCGGTCTATTCCGGGCCGGTTTTTTTTGTGTCGAAGTGACCATCCAGTCCCCCCTTTTTTTTGGGGGTTGGGACTGAATGATTACTCCAGAAGCAGGGTAACCATTCAGTCCCCCCCTTTTTTTTAAGGTTGAAATTATTGCGGGGGTCCGGGGGGGATCATCCCCCCCGGCGGAGGTTTGGAGGCAGCAGCCCAC
>JACSDG010000093.1 GCA_015660855.1 Magnetococcales bacterium | reverse complement strand
GACACCTTGAAGGGGACATGCTTGAGCAATCGGTCAAGGAATCCACTGGCGTTCTTGGCACTTTTATCCCCAAGGATCTGAACATGATGCCCTTCGGGCAAAAAAACAAAATCAAAACCCTGGGGCTGCGCCCCTAGACCCCCCTTGGGGGGCAGGAAAATCAAAATCAAAATCAAAATCAAAGTCAAAAGAAAAACCTTGTGGGCTGCTGCCTCCAAACCTCCGCCGGGGGGGATGATCCCCCCCGGACCCCCGCAATGATTTTTGCCAAACTTTGTTTTTCCGATACATGGACAGGATGCCTGATTCGCATCATTCACACGCATCCAAACTCAACGGTCCAGGAAGAGTCATGAACGTCCCATCTTTTTGCATCTCCTGGATGTACATTTCCTTGCCAACAATATCACCTGTCATCGTGAAATGATGACACCCCGTCACCCCACGCCAAGCTTTTGGTAAAAAGCGCAACGTAGTCGCAATCTCGAATGGGACATAACTCTCCCCATCATGGATCGCATGAGCCAATAACCCAATCGCATCATAAGCCATGGCACTCAAAGTTGTCGAATCCTGCCCAAATTTATATTTAAAATCTCTACTAAATTTTAAATATTTTTCATCGGTATTTTTTTTATTAAACACGGAGGGGACCACCGTTCCAGCAGCAGTTTCCCGCGAATGAGTCCACAAAACAGGGGAATCCAGTCCATCCGAACCCATGATGGGAATATTAATCCCCATCTTGCGCGCCTGCTGAATAAAGATTCCCCCCTGTTCAGCCCTTCCGCTAAAGAAAATGGCATCTACGGTAGTCAACGAGGTTTTATCCAGGAGAGATTTAATCTCGGAAAGTATAATGCTGAAGTTTTTTGATTTTTTTGAATACATCTTATTGTAAACAATGTTGGCGTTATGGAGCGATACGCTTTTCTCCATAAAAATCCGGGCTACTTGCTCATTATTGGCAGTAAATGAATAAAGAACAGCAATGTTTTTATACCCTTTATCTTTTGCGTGCTGAGCCATTTTCAGACCTTCAATGGTGTTGTTCGGAATGGTCCTGAAAATAAAGTTAAAATTATGATTTGTCAGCTCCAATTGGGTTGATGAAATAGAAACAAAAACAATCCCATTATTTTCGTAGGTGACGGAGGCCGGAATGGCGGAGGCGGAAACTGAATGCCCAACGACACCAACTAGGTTTGGAATGGCAACCATGGCACGGGCCACGGTAATGGCACCCAGACTCGTATCAGTCCCCAAATCATGCATCGGAATGATTTCAAGAGGATGCCCCAAGACGCCTCCCGCCTTGTTGATCTCCTCCTGCGCCAACTCCGCACCCTGAAAAACAAGATCATCCTTGTTCCAATTTTCGTTCCAAACGACACCAATAGCAATCTTACTACCGGGTGAAACTTCCGGCATACCTGAAGAGGCTTCCGGCATACCTGAAGAGGCTCCAGTATTGGCTTGCTGATCAGAACAAGAGACCAAAAGCAGCAGCATCGCAGGAAGACAAACCAGAAGCCACGGAGAAAGCCGGCTCATTTTTTCCTCCTTCCGATCACACCACGCGAAAATTCAAGGAAAATGCTCACTGGCGGTGCACAGGCAACGGTTTGACATCAGGTGGTGACGGTGGTGACGATTCACTCGAAGTTTTACCTTCGGACGACACAAGACTGTCTTTTTCTTCGGCAGCATTATCGAGTCTTGCGTTACTCAAAGGTGTGGAACTCTCTGGTTGTTGATCGGTGCCTTGTTGATCCGGTGCTTTTTCTACCGGAGTCTCTTGCAAGGATTTTTCAATTTCTGCCACTGGTTTCGCTGCAAAATCTTTGGACTTCTCTGTTTTCCCGAGGTCCACGGGAGCCTTGACGCTGGACGGCGACGATTCAGATCCCTCGAAAGAAAGGGTCCCAATCAGTGGCAGCCCATTCTTTCCTGAGCCGAAAACCACAACTTTGGCGTTGGCCGAATTGGCAAGCGACTGGGTTGCCTCAATGCCCCGCCACATCAAAGCCTTTTCGTCTAGTGATTGGGATATGATGTGGTGGTATTTGCGAATACCTTCGGCCTCAATCTCCCTTCTTTGCGCCTCCCTTGTCTCTCGCGTCAGGCGAAATTGATAGGATTCCAACTCTTGTTCATAGACCAACTTGTTTTCGATGGCTTTTTGAATGGGAGGCGGCAACTCAATGGTGCGGATGATGACATCATCCATCTGGACAAATTTTCGCCCCGCCTCCTGGATGGCCATGTGAACAATCGACGCCAGAATTCCCTTTTTCGTCTGATAGATTTCCTCTTGGCGAAAATTGCCAATGCTTTTCCTTATGACCGATTCAACCGTAGGCACCACGATTTTGTCGACATAGTCCGGTCCAACGCTCTGATGCAAAACTCCCAAGGTTGCGTATTCGGGTTTGAAACGGATCAACAGCATCAGGTGAATGGGAAGACCGTCGGCACTCAGAACGGTAAAATCGTGCTTGATGGCCTGTACACGAGTGTTGTAAATGGTCATGATATTCCACGGCCATATGATCCAAAACCCTTCCTCATAGACTCTGTCGAAAATGGTACCCCCCGCAAACCGTCGATAGAGGACACCCGCTTCACCAGCATGGACGGTTATGAAAACTCGTGGCCACAAAAAGAGTGCGATTAGGAGGATGATCAGGGTAAACGTCGTGAACGCAAAATACTGACCACGCAGCCAAAAATTAAACCGGTACCATAAGGATGTTACCCGATTAGTCGTCATCTCGTATGGACTCCACAGGAGGGGGGGTAACGCATAGACACATCACAGTTCCACAAACGCATTAATTCAGTTAGACACTTCGCAAAATCATTTCCTGGATCCGTGACTTCAAACACCGATGCGTGACCTACCCTGAAAACATCGAAGAACGCCCAAATTCCATGGAACCAAGTGGGTTGCAGACCTCAGTTTTTGATCGATAGGTGAGTTGCCAAGGTGAGCGTATCTTGCCGATCCATCAAGTAAGTCACTAGATTCAGGAATTTGACCATATCTCCGATTGGCAAAAACCGAACCCTTCTTCTTGTTTGAATACTCCCCCCCCCGAACCGGGTCATTAGATCACGCAGCAAGAGCAAGGTCCAGGTGTTGACTGGAACCAACGGGTGTTTTTCACACCACGACTAACGAAGATCAACCTCAACGCACCCTTACGAAGAACGTTGAAAAATACGATTTCCAAATCCTGAAAAGCTCGGTCTTGCAGGCTGGAAACCAAATTTTTTCAATATAAATTCTGCTTCCACCGCCTCCTGGTCATCACGCAACTCAATTAAAAGATGTCGCAGATTTGGATGTTGCAGTGTTGTCATCGCACCACGCAAAACCCGCATTTCAGGCCCATCTACATCGATTTTCATGTGGGTTGGAGGAGAGACGAAAGGGGCCGAACGAACAAAATCGTCCATAGTATAACCGACACACCCGGAAAAGAAAATCTCTCCCGGTACGGTTTTTCTTGAATCAATGCCTCGATGGGACCATCCACCGCTGACTAGGTAAGAATTGCCAAATTTTTGCACGCGGGTTTCATCCGACAAAGCTATGGGAAAGGCCAGGATACTTGAATCAAGATGATTCATGTGAATATTGGCATTGATGCGAGCGATGTTCATGGGGGCTGGTTCAAAAGCGACGGCCCTGGCTCCAGGCTGGCACGAAACCGCATACAAACTATAATATCCCACATTGGCTCCCACATCGAAAAGTACGCTATCCTGGTTGATCGTGTTATTCAGCCAATTCAGCGTATCGTGTTCAGGGATGGCCACCTGACGAAGTTCACTCTCGTTGCTCACCATAAGGGCAAACGAACCCCCGGGGGTTTGGCAATGAACGACCTGCTGAAATGTGACTGCATCCACCCTGTAACCCGTTTGCGGCATGCCATTGTAATCCGTCGTCCTGAAAATCAGGGGCACGGAAAAATGGTTCATCCCGGAAAGATGTTTCGTCAAACGCTCACCGTCGTTGATGCAGGCCAATGCTTGTGATCGCGTTAATTTGCCTTCCTTGATGGCTTTGGTCAAACATTGCTCGTGCATATCGCCAACGACGCCAAAATCGTGACGAACCTTGAAGGATAAAGGTTTCCTCGCTGTCACAGAATCAAACAATTCATCGACCGACAATTTTTGCTCTTGGAGAAAGGGTGTTCCCGCTACAGTTTCATCCAACGCATGCAACACCAAGCCAATTTTTTCATCCATCCCCAGAAAAGAGGGGATCATTCGTAATTGGGTCACGGCAGCATCCACCTCTTCGGCAGACGGATCGCGTCCCCAAACAAAAGATAAACACGCTCCCACCTCCTTTTTGTCAACCCTCTGCCCTGTTTCCAGGGAAATCAGGGCCTTTTGAATCGTTGTGCGCAATGCCTGTTGATCCATGTGTGTATACCCCGCATCAGCCCATCATCTCAAAAGTATGCAGGCAAAATGCCGACAGACTCAGTTCTTTTGTAATTCCCTGAAGGCTTGATCCGCAGCAACAGTTCCAGCCAAAATGGCCTTGCTGTAACCCGGTCCCAAAAAAGCAAACGAAGAAGCCAGCAGCAATCCGTCAATATTGGTCATGGGACCGTGGCGAAAAGTCTTTCCAAGTTTCATCAGTTCCGGATCCTCAAAACCGTGCACCACCCCCTCGGGATCGTTCAGGTAGGCCCTGACGGTCCGAGGCGTCGCCATTTCCCGGTACACAATACTTTCCTTGATACCAGGAAAGGCCTGGTCCAAGGCATTGATCAACACGTCGAGCCATTGCTCTTTGCGTCTTTCATAAATTTCTTCTTCCATGGGATGCCAATTGCCCAGCAGATCGATCCAGTTGAGTATACCCAAACATTGGCCATCGGCAGTAATCATTTCGTCCAATTGGCTGTAATCACAAAACATGAATGGCGGCACCCTGCTTCCGGGAGTTTGGCCCATGACCTCGCAACTGTCTTTATATTTTTTCATGGAATCCAGCCATCGTGGATATATGAACTGACCATAGTGGCGAACCCCATAATGGGACGGCTTCCTATTAAAACCCAGATAAATTGTCCATATGGAAGTTTGTGCAGGGATACCATCATAAACATTGAAAAAAATATCGTTGAATGGCTTGGGCAACAAATTTTTGATCGCTCCGGGGGTGGCATTGCCCAATATGAGCTTGGCGTAGGAACTTTGTGTATCTACATGTTTTACCGCCTTGGGGGAACCGATGATGGCGGCCTGTCGATGCTCCACTCCAACTGCCCGTCCTTCGTGGACCAGAATACGTGTCACCTCTCGACGGTTCCAGGTTTCCCCACCCGCGTCGCGGATAATCTCAACCAATGAGTCACTTAATTTTTGTGATCCTCTGTGAACGTAATAAACACCATAGTGATAGGAGGCTTGCGACAAAGCAAATTCAAAAATAGACATGGTGTCTAGGTTGCTTGTGAAAAAACAGACATTTGCGCATAAGGCAAACTTGATGGCCTCATCATCGCCAAACAAGCTTTGGAGAAAACGACTCATGGAAATCTTTTTTGCCCGCATCAGGGCGTCCGTCGGGTTGTCGGTCAGGGGATGGGTGGATGGATGTTCATCTCCTTCTCCACGTAAACCGCATCGATACGCATCGGCCAACTCTTTCAGAGGCGTATTTCCTGTCTGCAACTGATTTAGAAAAAGATTGTTCTTGGTATTGCGCAGTTTGCGAATGGTAGAAAAATAGGTTCGTATTCCTTTTTCGTGCCGGGGAAAACGCAAAATACAGGCGTCGATGGCTTCTTTAAAGCCGCAAGGCATGACAAAATCTTCCCCCAACAGGGGGTGACGCAGGTTATAAAAAATTTTTGTTGATACAAACGACACCGAATCAAACAAACCCAGCTTGTGAAAAACAGGCGTTTTAAAATCCATGGCGTCCAGACCATCCAGGAGACACAGACTGACCTCGACCTGCAAGTCACGACGTTTAAAATTGGTTGCCGCTCCGCCAAACTTGTCATGTCGTTCCAACAACTGAACACGCTTGCCCGCCTGCGCCAACAGTGCACCTGAAATCAATCCACCCAACCCAGAGCCGATAATAATGGCATCAAAAGGCCCGGATGTTCCCGCATTCATGGCATGAGATTGGGTCACTCGAAAACACTCCAATATGCAACCATGGGACGAAACGATTGAGGATCCAATTGCAGGAAGGAAATAAATCCGTTTTTCAGACTTTCCCCTGTTTTTTCTCTACAAGCGCGACAATAGCGTTGATAGTTCTGAAATTATTGAGATCCAAATCTTTGTTATCGACCTTGACATTGAATTCCTTTTCTAAAAACAACACCAGATGCATGGCAAAGAGGGACGTGACCAAACCTGTGGCAAAAAGGTCGTCGTCGTCATCCAATTCGTCATCACGAATGAACTTGGCCACAAACGATTTAATATGCGTTTTAATATCCATATCTTTTCTTTATTTTGCCCTGGTGTGGATTTTAGATCGGATAGTCGAAAAATCCACGACCACTTTTGCGGCCATGGAGTCCGGCATCCACCATTTTTTTCAGCAGGGGGCACGGGCGGAATTTAGAATCGTTGAAGCTCTCATACAGCACATCCAGGGAGTACAGGATGGTATCGAGGCCGATCAGATCAGCCGTCTCCAGTGGCCCCATTTTATGGCCAAAACAACTTTTAAAAATACGATCCACATCCTGGGGTTTGGCAACTTGTTCATGCACAAGAAAAATGGCTTCGTTAACGGTGAGCATGAGAACCCGGTTGGAGACAAAACCGGGGGAGTCGTTGACAACCACGCACCCTTTGCCCATTTTTTTTAGAAAGTCTTTGGATGTCTTGATGGTTTCTTCCGAAGTATGAAAACCACGTATGACTTCAGCCATGGGTTTCATTGGGACCGGATTCATGAAATGGATACCGATGACTCTGTCCGGTCGTTGGGTAGCACTGCCAATACGGGTGATGGGTATGGCAGAAGTGTCGGAAGCAAAAATACACGAAGGCGGGCAAATAGAATCGATCCTGGTATAGACTTCTTGTTTGACATGCCATTTTTCGACCACATTTTCAATCAAATAGTCCGCTTCCCCCAGTAATTGATAATCGGTTGTAAAAATAATTTTTTCCAATATTTGTTCTGGGACAACAGCCTCCTGATCTTTGTTGAAGAAACCTTGAAATCGAACGTTATTGATAATCTCCTGTCGCGCCCGATCCAGGATCGCGACCGAGACATCGACCAGAATGGTTTTGAAACCACTCTGGGCAAGATTATGGGCAACACCAACGCCCATGACCCCCGCCCCGATAACCCCAACAACCTTAATTTCCATGGATGTCACCATTTTTATATAAAACGAAGAATGTCCTGGAACTATCTATAGGGGAAAATATGGTAATCTTTCCCAAGAGTTTTGATTCTAAACAGAATGCTTTCCGTCTCGTTTTTAACCTTTATTTTTGACTTTGAACAGAAAACTCACATGCCTGACGTGCTATGGCCGCGACTTTCTACGGAGAATCTACCAAACTGCATGAAAGAGGGCAATTTTTTTCGCCGACTAACCACAGGGCAATCGCATTTGAGATCCCTTGACACCAAAAAAACATTGAATGTTTCACGACCTTTGGCCAAAACAGTCTCCATTACGATCATTTCCGGTAACGGAGAGGGCCATGGAAATGTTTGCAATGTGTTTTGAATCATCGGAGGATCCAAGAACGGGAAATGCCCGTCTCCAGGATTTTAATGTATCGGAAAAACAAAGTTTGGCAAAAATTATTGCGGGGGTCCGGGGGGGATCATCCCCCCCGGCGGGGCTTGGGGCAGCGCCCCAGGGTTTTGATTTTGACTTTATGCCCGCAGGGCATCATGTTCTGGAGCTTTTTTCTGCGACGTGCATAAGGGGGGCATCGTCATTGATGGCAAGGTGCTGCGCCGCTCCTTCGAGTCATGGACCATGGGACTTTGCAACGCAACCCCCGTTGATATACAATCTGGGACTCCATGGGTATCATTTGTACCCTGTTTTAGTTTGGGGCACCCTTTCATGCAATTATTGCACTTTTTCTCACGTGAACTGGAAATTTCCAAGCGGGTTATCCTTGGAAGTGCGGTTATAGCCGGTGTGGCCAGCGGTGTTCTTCTGTCGGTGATCAACGCCGGTGCGGAACGAGCCGCCAGCCAGGATGTCAAATCGCAATTGTTCTGGATTTTTATCGTCGCTTTTATCCTTTTCTTTACCACCAAAAAATATGCCTTGAGCAAAACGTCCGTGTCCGTGGAAGGGGCTGTACGCAAAGTGCGTATCCGCATCTCTGACAAAATCCGCAAGTCGGAACTCAGCTTTGTCGAGAACATGGGCAAATCCAGCATGTTCACCCGATTGACCCAGGATGCCAACCTGATTTCGCAATCGGCTGTCATCATCATCAACGCCAGCCAGTCGGCCATCGTCCTGGTTGTCACCCTGTTCTATGTCGCTTGGCTCTCCCCCACAGGTTTCGTCATCATGACGGTATCTCTCGTTGCCGGAAGCTTAATTTATTTGAACAACAACAAGAAAAATTCAGAAATTTACACCATCGTCAACAAGAAGGAAGCGGAATTTTTCGATGCCCTCGATCACCTTTTGAGCGGCTTCAAGGAAATTAAGGTCAATCAAAAAAAAAGTGACAGCCTTTTTAAGAATATCCAGAGCATCTCCGTGGATACCGAAAACCTCAAGGTTTTGTCGGGTCAACGCTTTATCATTGATTTTATGTTTTCCCAGGTCACCTTCTACCTTCTTCTGGCCATTATCGTATTCATACTGCCTCAGTTGCAGGCGACCCACTACACTGTCGTTATCAAGCTTACAGCTGCCACCCTGTTCATCATCGGACCCGTAAACCTGTTGGTGGGTGCCATTCCCGTCTTCACACTGGCCAACGTTGCTGTCAGCAATCTTTACGCCCTCGAAAAAGAGTTGGACGCACAAGGAATCCAGGTCCAACCCTTGAACCAGCGCTTGGTCACCAAATTGGCCTCCTTCAAGGAAATCCGCTTCGATAACGTTTATTTTGATTATAAAAATGATGAACAAGGGGTCTCATTCGGCGTGGGGCCGCTTAGTTTTTCCATCACGAAAGGGAACATTTTGTTTTTGACCGGAGGCAATGGCAGCGGTAAATCCACCGTGCTTAAACTATTGACCGGTCTGTACTATCCAACCTCAGGACGCATACTGGTCGATGGCTACCCCATCAATCGAATCACCTATCCCGAATACCGGCATTTGTTTTCCCTGATTTTCAGTGATTTTCACATATTCGACCGTCTGTACGGTCTGGAGGGAGTTGACGAAGGGACCGTGGATGAACTGCTCCAACTGATGGGGTTGGAGCAAAAAACCCAATATTTTGACGGTCGTTTCACATCACTCAATCTTTCCACGGGACAAAAAAAACGCTTAGCCTTCATCGCAGCAACCCTTGAAGATAAACCTTTGTGCGTATTCGATGAGTGGGCTGCGGAACAGGATGGACCGTTCAGAACCTTCTTCTACGAAAAGATTTTACCTGACTTGCGGGCCAAAGGCAGAACGCTGGTGTGCGTTACCCACGATGATCGATATTTCAAGGATTGCGATCATTTCTTGAAGATGGAAATGGGCAAGATAGTCATGGACTCCAAGGTTGAAGACAGGGTTGAATGATTCAATTGTTCTGCATCCCTTTCGCGGGTGGCAATGTCTACTCGTACCAAGGGTTCCACAAACATGTCGGTGATCGCACCAAAACAGTTCCCTTGGAATACCCAGGTCGGGGACGCCGTACGAAAGAACCCCTGCTTTTCTCCATTCAGGAACTTTGCTTCGATCTTGTGGCGCAAATGCGATCCTGTATTCGCGGACCGTATGCCCTGTTTGGACACAGCATGGGAGCCTACCTTGGCTATCTGGCCGTTCGGAGTCTCGTCACCGAAGGATCGTTTCCCCTGCCTTGCCATATGTTTGTCTCGGGGGCTTCAGGGCCGTCTCTTCCCAGAACCCAGACAAATCTTCACACCCTCGGGAAGATGGCCTTTATTGCCGAACTGGTCAAATACGGTGGCATGCCGAAAGAACTCATCGCCAACAAAGAGTTGACCGACTATTTTGAACCCATTCTGCGGGCCGATTTTCAGGCCATCGAAACCGACACCATCCAGGCGCGCCCACCGTTGGATCTTGCCATCACCGTCATGACAGGCGTTGCGGATAAAATTATTACCCTGGATAAAGCCCGTGCCTGGCAAGCGGAAACGACCATCCCCATCACTGTCCATACTTTTCCTGGAGAGCACTTTTTCATCTTTGACCATTGGCCGCATATCGGAAAAATCGTCGAAAAAACCTTGAAATCTCTGCCTCAAAACTGCATCCAGCAGGGATGACAGAGTGGTTATAGCTAATGGTCGAAACGATGATCATAGCTAATTCAATCGTTTGTTTTTTCTCCGAAATAATAACCGACATAATATCGCTCAAGCAAAAGAGAAGCCAACCGACTACCCCGTTGATTCCATATGAGGGATTACTGGAAAAAAGACGGTCGATAGGGTAGAATCGATAGGGTAGAATAAAGCCGATCCGTCTGGAGTTCTTACTTGTCAACTCTATGGGCTACCAAGAGCAGATGAAACAGATATGCCCTCAACTTTAACCTCTTCCCCTCTTGTAGATCAACTCGCCACTTTTGTTGAGGTTCTCTCGTCAGGTAACATTGATGCCATTGTTGCCGGCAAGAAAGCCCTTACCGATACCCTGCTGCAACAAGGCATTTCTCCCGATCAGGCAGAAACTCTTGGGGCGCAGGTTCTTGAAAATTTTGTAACCAGTCTGGGACAGGGAGATTCAACTTCCCAGGCGGCTCAGGGGGTTATTCGTGGGGCTGAAAATGCCGTGGAAACCTTGCGGGCAAATCCGGAAAATCCCACGCAATCTCTGGCGGCCGCTCTGGCCAGTGGTCAGGGATTGCAAGAACAATTGGCGGCCACCGGGGGAAAAGATGGGCAGTCAGGGGCTTTCCTTGCCGCAATTCAGCAGGCGTTGCAGTCGGGACAAGGGGTGGAGTCCGCGATCAATACGGCAAAACTTCAACAGCAAGCGGCACAACAAGCTGCCGACAACCAGGCCGTTCAAGTAGACACGCCGGACGGTTTGGCCATCGGACTTGCCCTGGGGTTGGGGCAGGCGGAAAATGCCTTGACGGCTCTTGTTGCCGGGATGTCCGAAGAGGAGACTGCGGTTTTCCTTAAGGCCTTCCAGGATGCCATCAGCCGGGGAATGGATCTCCGGGCTTCACTGGCTCTGGCCAAACAATTTTCCGATCGTGTCCTCCAGACCTCTGCCGATCAGCATGTGGAACTTTCGCCAGCAGATCGTCTGGCAGCCGCTTTGTCTGACGGCAAGAATGCCACGGAGGCCTTGAGTGAGGCCGGTTTGCAAAATGGTGGGGATGACAACGCTGCCAGTTTGGGCTTCGTTGCCGCTTTGGCTGCTGGAGATAATCCCACACAGGCGGCACAAATCGTTGGACAAATAAAAACAATGCTGGCACAAATTCAAAATCAGCAGGTTGTGCCACTTTCTCCGGCGGATCGTCTTGCCATGGCCCTGTCCAGTGGTGGACAAGAGGCGCAGAGTGCCTTGGAAAAAATGATGCCCGCCGATCAACAGGGGGCCAATGCGTTTATTGCGACACTCTCGCAAACCATGGAGCGTGGAATACCGCCGGGCGTCGCCTTGAGCCATGCCCAAGCGGCTCAAACATCCGTGGCAACGGTGGAAAAAAATTCATCTTTGCCGACAACTCCTGCCGATCAGGCCATGGTTGCCATGGCAACGGGAAAAAACATCGCCGCCCTTTCTGCGGAACTTTCCAAGTCCGGGCCATCCGAGGCGGCAGCCTTCATGCAGACCTTTACCCAGATGCTGGCCCAGGGAATTTCTCAGAGTGCGGCAATGAGCCAGGCGAATCAGGTTGCAGCAGCTACGGCGGTGTTGGCGACGGCCAGTACCGTCCCCATCAGCCCATCGCAACAAATGGTTCTCGCCATGGCCGATCCATCCATTGCGATTTCTCCGGCGTTCAAAGAACAAGCCGCCAACGGCGGTGCCCAGCTTGCTCAGGTTGCCAACGCCATGGCCAGACCGGAAAACAGGATCGAATCACTTGCCCAGATTGCCTCTGCCAGCGTTTTCCCGTCCGCAAGTTCCAATGTTCCAGTGTCGCCATCGACCGCCGCCGAGATCAATTCTTCGCCACCTGTTTCTGTCCCCGCAGCGGAAACTCCTGTAGCCGCAGTCCGTGAATCGGCCCCTTCAGAATCTCCTCCCCAACAGGCGGTTTCATCGGCACCGATTGGCAACACAACACCATTGGCCGGAGAAGGAGTTTTTTTGACACCCGTTGAGGTTAAACCCGCAATCCAACTCCCTCAGGTCAAACAGACTCCCCCTATCCAGACCACAACCGAGCCGGTTGTCCCGATTCCACCCCCTCCGGTCGTTCCCATCCCAATCAATACTTCCCCGATCCTTATTGTCCCAGGGGCGCAATCTTCGGCGGAAGATTCGGTATTGGAGATCAAGGGTGTCCAGGTTGATGACGCCGAGGCCGGTACCTTGGCCGTCGCCCTCAAGGTTGACCACGGCAAACTGACCCTGGCAGACACGACGGGACTGACTTTTACCCAGGGGACAGGAATTTCCGACGCTGGAGTTGCCTTTCATGGGACAAAAAGTGCCGTCAACACCGCTTTATCCGTTGTTTCCTATCAGGGTTTGACAACTTTTTACGGCCTGGATCATCTCAGCCTGCAAGTCAGTGATCTTGGGGTTTCTGGCACTGGTGGCGTACTGGCAGCCCAGGGAACTGTCGATATCCTTCTTCGTCCGGTGAATCATCCTCCAGCTATTGTCGCCGTGGAGGATGTGCACTACACGGAAAACGCAGCCGCCATCCCTTTGGGTGCCACGATTACCCTGAGGGATAACGACGATACGTTTCTTTCGGGGGCCACGGTGGCCATTACCGCCGGACTTTCCCAAGGGGATGTGTTGACGGTTGCACCAGGTAGCGGTATGACCGGCAGCTACGATGCTGCCACCGGTATTCTTTACTTGGCCGGCAATGCGACACTGACCGATTATCAGGCTGCTTTGCGGGGGGTCACTTTTTACAATTCTGGCGATGACCCTGTTGCAACCTTTACCAGCCGTACCATCGCCTGGAAGGTGACCGATGCCAATTCCGACGGAGCGGGAGGGCAGACGAGTCCCGAAGTGACCTCGATCGTCCATATCACAGCCATCAACGATGCCCCAACCGCTACCCATTTAAATGCGACGGAAAGTGTTTCCGAGGATGCCGCCCCCTTCAGCTTGACCGACATTGTCGTTACCGATCCCGATACCGGAGGGATCATCACCGCCACTTTGACTTTTTCCAGTAGTGGGGCGGGTGTCTTGTCCACGGCAACGAACGGTTCGGTGACCTCTTCTTTCGATGGTCGAGTCTGGAGTGCTAGTGGTCCCCTGGCCGATGTGAATGCCTTGCTGGCGGGTGTGACTTTGACTCCAACAGCCAATTGGGATTCCAGTTTTTCCATCGCCACTTCGGTAAGCGATGGCGTGGCCCCGACGGTGACCGGAACCAAGGCCGTGACGGTCATCGCCGTCAACGATGCCCCAACCGCTACCCATTTAAATGCGGCGGAAAGTGTTTCCGAGGATGCCGCCCCCTTCAGTCTGACTGACATTGTCGTTACCGATCCCGACACCGGAGGGACCATCACCGCCACCTTGATTTTTTCCAGTAGTGGGGCGGGTGTTCTGTCCACGGCAACGAACGGTTCGGTGACCTCTTCTTTTGATGGTCGAGTCTGGAGTGCCATTGGTCCCCTGGCCAATGTGAATGCCTTGCTGGCGGGTGTGACTTTGACTCCAACAGCCAACTGGGATTCCAGTTTTTCCATCGCCACCTCGGTAAGCGATGGCGTGGCTCCGACGGTGACCGGAACCAAGGCCGTAACGGTTATCGCCGTCAACGATGCCCCAACCGTCACCAATTTAAATGCGGCGGAAAGTTTTACCGAAGACGGGGGGGCTTTCAGTTTAATCGATAGCGTCGTTACCGATCCCG
>JACSDG010000092.1 GCA_015660855.1 Magnetococcales bacterium | reverse complement strand
TGATCTTCTGGTGTCATTTGGAAGTCTCCTTTGACAAATGTGAACGTATTGTTATTCTGGCATAAATGTTCGGAGAATGCTAAGTTAATGGCATTGGGAGAACCTCCCCCCAGACCCCCGCAATAGTTTCAACCTGTTAAAGAAAGAGGGGGGGGGGGACTGAACGGTTACGTTGTGACTGACATGCTGATTTGTTCTCTATGCAGCCTGGAGAGGGATAATCTCTTCACGCAACCGATCCAGCATCGAATGTTTAGCAATGTCCATGTCGTAGTGAGCTTGCAGACCCATCCAATATTCCGGAGATTGATTAAAAAATAACCCAAAACGCAAAGCCATCTCTGCCGTTATCGGGCGGCGTCCATGAACAATATGACTTATTCTCATGGCCGAAACCCCCACCGATTTGGCCATCCGGTATTGACTTATCCCAAACTCATCCATGATTTCTTTCAAAAACTTTCCTGGGTGTGCAGGAGAAATGCGTTCCCCTGTGGCAATGTCCGTCATATCAAGGTGAAAAAGATCTTTCATTGGAATAATCATGTCGGTTCCTTAATGATAGTCCACAATTTCTACATCAAAAGCATCCCTGTCAACGAAACGAAAACAAACCCGCCATTGATCATTGATGCGTATACTCCATTGCCCCTTACGGTCACCCGAAAGTTTTTCCAAACAGTTGAATGGAGGAAGACGCAAATCATTCACACTCAAGGCATGATGGATTTGAATCAACCGCATCCGGGCGCGAAGGGCAATTTCTGTCGGAAAACCTTTAACAAATTGCCCCATAAAAAGAGCCGCGCTTTTCTTATCGGAGAAGGTCTTGATCATGGCATTTAATAATAAACATATTGTTTACGGCTGTCAATGGCAGTGTGGGAGGAACTCTCCATGTTGACTTCCAAACAAATTTCGATGTCGAAATTCAAAAACCACACGCTGAAATCAAATTAAATATTATTGTTTTGTAAATTTCCAGAGTGGCTCTGGCCCGGTCCATACCCGGTTCCATAGCCCTGATCGATGACCAGTCAGGGCGACGTTGTGCCCAAACACTGGACATTCCCCTCGTGGGAACTGTGGGGTTGGTACTCCAGGCCAAACAAAACGGTGCCATCCTCAATGCTCATGCTCGGTCAAATGCTTTCAATTCCGGCACGCCCCTGGTATTCTCGCACTTTCAATATCGTAACCCTCAATCACCCCGACGACAGAATAAACAGAATTAATGGCTTATCGAATTAAACAATCATTGTGCAAATTGATTGCTGGAGTGTTCTTCATTTCTTCTTTCAGCTATGCGGAAACCCGGCAGGATTCGGAGTTGACAGACATTCTTGAGCAGGCCGGGATGAAAGGGTGTCTGGCCTTGATGGAGGTCAACTCGGACCAGATTCAGGTCTCCGACCTGTCCCGCTGTCAGGAGCGTTTTGTGCCCGCCTCCACCTTCAAGGTGGCCAATGCCCTCATCGCCCTGGAAACTGGCGTGGTGCGGGAAGATGAACTCTTTCCCTGGAACAGATCCCCGCTGCCCATCAAAACTTGGGAAAAAGATCTAACCCTCCAAGATGCTATGGCTGTCTCTGCTGTGCCGGTTTTCCAAATCATCGCCCAGCGTATCGGTCTACAACGTATGGCGGATTGGGTCAATAAAATTGGCTATGGCAACGCCAAGATCGGAGAGAAAGTTGATCGTTTTTGGTTGGATGGTCCTTTGGCCATATCTCCCCTGGAACAGACCAAATTTATGGCCAGAGTGTCCACGGGACAACTCCCTTTTTCAAGCCAGACATTGGCGGAACTGCGCCGTCTCATACCACAGGAAGAGGTGGGCGATGCCCGTCTCTTTGGAAAAACCGGCTGGATCATGGACACCAAGCCGATGGTCGGCTGGTATGTCGGCTGGGTGGAAAACCACGGTCGCATTGTGGCGTTCGCCGCGCACCTTCTGATTAACTCTCAGGATGACGCCCCCTTGCGCAAATCCCTGGCCATAGCCGCCTTGCGCCACGCCAAAGCTTTCGACGCCACACATCCAAACAAGTGAAATCCATAGCGTTTCCAATACTTAAAGAGGCCACTCCAGTCCGTTTCCCGATTCAACTCCTCACCCTCCGTAAGACGCAATTGGTTTTGTTAAACATTGCAAACAAGCTTTCGCTGTTTTTTTTTTTTAGCCATGTTATGCTGCGGGTTGGCATTCTTAAACAGTTCCGTGGACTCGTCTGTGCGTGAACCTGAATCCAACCCCGGGACCGCTCTGTTGGTTCGGGGGTGGAACGGTTGGCACGGTGCGCAATAATTGCCCGATTGTGACTGGGGAGAACGTTGTATGAGCCTTTTCAAGAAGAGTGATCCTGTAGCCCCCAAAGGCAAGAGTGAAACACCCGCCAAGGGGAAGGCTGAAGTGCCAGTCAAGGGCAAGGTGGAAGCACCGGTCAAAAGCAAGGGTGCTCACGGTCAATTCACCCACCCGCCAGTGGAGCCTTTGGGAATTGTCGCCATTGAAAACTGCTATTGCCCAATGACCATCAATTCCGAGGGAATTTCCTGCCAGATCGACATGGTGGAAGGAAAAGACTACCGCGTCAAAACCCTGTCGGGCCATCGGGAAATATCTTCGGAAATCATTCCTCCCACCGATCGGAAAAAAAAGGCGGTCAGCGAGTTCATGTTCAAGGGGATGATCGGCATTCACATGCATCCCGCCGGCATGGTGTTGACCCTGGACCAGGAATTGAACTCCGCAGGTCAACCCCGACTCTCTCAGCCCCCCCTTGAAATCATCAGTGCCCCCCCGCCGGCAGACATCGAAACGTTGCGTTCCCGGCGTTTTTTCACCTACAACCTGGACAAGTGCACTCCAGACAAACCTCTGGTTATCGCAATTAATAAAGAACACATGCACTTCCAGATTCGTCTCCTGGAAACAGAGGGGGATGATGAGTGGGGCATGTTTATCTCCAGTCCAAAAGGATTGGTGCGCGATGACAGCAAACCGGTACTGATGCTTAAAAAAGGGGTTTCCCAACGGATTGACCGACAGTTTTTTACCCAATTGGCGGGATCCAGTGGTGGCGGTATCGATGCGCGGACATGGAATCGGGATGTCCATGATCCCATCATCATGGAGGTGCGGGTCGATTTGGAGAATCGTTTGACTGTTGAGGAAATGTTTACCGTTTTCGGGTTGACCATCCTGACGGAAACGGAAAAAGTGACCTACGTTGGTGCTCCCAATGGCAACACCCCGGAACAACAGGATGCCCATATCAAAGAGTGCGAAAAAACAGTTTTGCAAATTCGTGACGCCATTTTGGAAGGGTTGGTTGCCCATTCTCGGGAAATGGCTTTGGCCAGGGATCGAAAAACTGTGGTGCGAAGCGTAGGGATGGCCCTGCACAAAAAAAATAATGACGGCGTGGGCATTCTGGCGTTGGAACTGGCGGTGAAAGAGGTATTGGCTCCAACCTATGCCGGTGCCAGCGGCAGCGAAACCTCCATGAGTGTCAGTCATGAAACCTTGCGCTTGCTTAACGCCATAACCAGCGAACTGTCGGGGTGGGTGGAGGCGGACCCAACCCGTGATACCTCTGTGGCTGCCATCATGCAGGGAATCAAAGAATCGCAACAGCACCTCATGGATGGCCTTGAAGAAAAGCTGCTGCAGGAATTGCCAACCAGCACGGGTTCTGCCGATACCAGTACGCCGATATTCAATGATACTGTGTCTCTGGTCAATCGAACCTTCGCATCCAAACAATTTGCCAAGGAAACCAAAGTTCTGGCCAAAGAAATGGCGGCCATGGAGGACAAAAAAATCAAAGGTGCCCTAGCCCTTGATTTGGAAAATAATATCAAAAAAAATGCAAAATCGTTGCTGCGCAAAACTTTGGTCAGTTTGGCTGTCCGGACTCATTTGATCGAAGTTGAGAAATCCAAACGCGAAGCTTTAAATTTTGATCCCGCCCAGGTCAGCGACCAGCCCATTTCTGGTCGGGAGTTGGATACCATCCTTACCCGCTATGATGCCTATACCGAATATTTGGACCGGGCCTACGAGGCTCGCGTCAACAAACCATTGTCAGGCATAATCCGGGATTTCCAGGTGGGAACCAATGATGAGCAAATGCATTCCTTGTCCACCAAAAGTTTTCTGGCTTATCTGGTTGCCCTCAGAACTTCGGGTGGCAGTGTCAGCGAAAAGTCCGATAACGTCCCTGCCGTTTCCAGCCTGCAAGCCCTTCCCGATGCGATACCCGACATCCAGATCATGCAACCCGACCCCGCCGAGCCTAAAGGGTTGGTTCGTATGGTGCATCGTGAGGGGGTTCTGCTGGAGGCCGATTTCAACATGGCTCCACGGGCCGGGGCAGCACCCGAAGGGGTTCCCAATGGGGTTTGGTTTGGATTCCGCGACTTGGTGGAACGGATCCTGGGCTACCACGTCTCTGGGGAATCGCAGAAAAAAAGGGATCGTGATCAGGTCAGTTCGGTCGTCACTGCATTCACGAAAATAATGCTGTTGAAGGTCGTCAATTTGTTTGCCAACCTGCAAAACCTCCCTGCCCGGAAAGATTTCACAGATATTCAGACCGTTCTGGAAACGGCGAGTGGGATACTGTCTGTTCGTCCGGGCGAGTCGCCGGATGACGAAATGCTTGATGTGCGCAATCGTCCCAAGCATGTGACAGAACCGGCCATGAATATCAAGCATGACTTGCGCCAAATGCTTCTGGCCATGGAAAAAGCGGGAGAAGTGGATAAGGATTCGTTTCGTTTCAAGCAGCGGGTTCGTTCGTTTGCCCTGATGGGTGGCGGCAAAAACCAGGAAAAGGTAGTTTTGCCCATTGCCATACGTATCCAGGGCGGTATGGTAACGATTGAAGCCAAATTCAACGATGAAGTTTTTAAAAAATCGGTCCGTCTACTTTCAAACGCCGAAAGGGAAGCTACCGACGTTGTCGAACCTGTCACCACGATCGGTCCCAACCCCAAGGTCAATCAGCCACAGGGCCAACCCCAGACCAAATCGCAACTCCAACCCCAGCCACAGACCAAACCTGCACCCGCAAAAACCCGAGAAGAACAGATAAGAAACAATCGGATTGTTATTTTCAAGTTGGTCAACGGACTGCCGTTTTTCTCTCGGTTTTCCGAGTACGAAAAAAAACGGATTACCGAACAGGATGTCAGCTTTAAAGTGTTTCGCAAAGGGGACTTTATTATTGAGGATGGGACGCGGGATACCGCTTTTTTTGTTCTGATCAAGGGAGTGGTCAGTGTTACCAAAGCCAATAAGCTGATTGCCAATCTTGGACCGGGGGAAATGTTTGGTGAAATATCCTTTCTTACCAACACTCCGCGTACCACAAATATCGTTGCCAATGAAGGTGTCCTGGTGTTGCGAATGGATCAGGACATGATGAGCCATATGGAGCAGGAGAGTCGCGAAAAATTCAAGGATCACATCATCAGCAGACAGGTGGCTCGTCTGGCGGAAACCACCGACCGCCTGGTTGGCTCCGACGCCATTGATGTTTCAACGGTGATCGCCCCGATTCCTCAAGGTGAAATCAGGGCGCTGGACCGTGATACGTCGATGGCTCTGATCGAAAAGCTGCCTTTCTTTTCTCAATTTTCCACCTACGAAAAGAAACGTATCACCGCGCTTAATACCAGTTTTCGTACCTTCAACGGCGAAATCATTCGCGAAGGAACTTTGGATACCTCCTTCTTTATCATCATCAGTGGCAAGGTCAATGTCGTCAAAGGTGGTATTGTCCTTGCGCAATTGGGACCTGGGGAATTTTTCGGAGACATGGCCTTCCTTACCAACTCACAGCGTACCAGCAATGTCGTCAGTCAAGGGGAAGTGTTAACCATGCGGGTAGATCAGGATCTTATGAAACGGATGGGTTCGGAAATTCGCGAAAAGCTTAAAGATCAATTTTTGCTCAAGTTGACGCAACGTTTGTTGCAGACAACAGGGAAGGCACTTAAAAAGTAGGTTGGATTATCCAGGATCCAAGCAATGATCATTGCGGGAGTCAAAGGGGGGATCGTCCCCCCTTGCTGCGGTTTGGAGACGGCAGCCCACCAAGCTTTTTCTTTTAAATTAAAATAAAAAAATTTTACCTGCGTGGGTTTGGGGGCAAGATTACCCAAAGTTTTTTTGCCCGAAGGGCATGATGTTCAACGAGGTTATTTCAGAAGAATTCCGTTTTCCAGCAACTTTTCAAACACCATCCTTTTGTTGATCGGTTTGATGAGAAAATCGTTGCATTCCCCTTCAAGAAAAGCGGCAAGTACGTTTTTTTCCGTTCCCAAGGCGGTCACCATAAAAATTTTTGCGGCATTTTCTTCTGTCAATGCCCGTGTTTTTTCAAGTTTACGCATGCGACTAAGGGCTTGCAGTCCATCCAGTCTCGGCATCATAATATCGAGAAAAACCACGTCGTAAGGATCGCTGTGCGCCAAGGCACGTCCGAAGGCTTCCAGTGCTTCCTGACCATCAACGACTAAGTCCGCAGACCCCTGTTGGGCAACGATCTTGGACAAAAGCAAACGATTGTCATCATCATCATCGGCAATAAGAATCTTCATTGGCATATCATATTTTACTTTCTTAATATGTTAAAACGGCACAAAAAACCTTGTGGGCTGCTGCCTCCAAACCTCCGCCGGGGGGGATGATCCCCCCCGGACCCCCGCAAAAATTTTTGCCAAACTTTGTTTTTCCGAAACGAGGATCAAGGCCAAAAAAAAACAGGACAAGGTCTGGAGTATAACATTTTTACCCATGGTAAACCAGACTTCCTATCGACCGATGGACTGGCAGTTGGGACAGCAAGGGCTGGAGCGACCTCCCAGACGCAACGATTGGATGGGGGCGGCGCATTTGCGACAGGGTAGGCCTTCGCGACCATAAACTTGTAAAAATTGCTGAAAATAACCGGGTCGGCCATCGCTGTGGCGAAAATCACGCAAGGTCGTTCCCCCCTGAGCAATGGCTTCGTTCAATCGGTCCTTGATGGCATCAACCAGACGTTGGCATGCTTCCAGAGTCAGAGTTTCCACCGGACAGGTCGGGTGGATGCCGGCCATGAACAGCGATTCCACCGCATAAATGTTGCCAATACCCGCAACCCGTTGACTGTCCATCAGCCAGGTTTTCACCGGTCGTCTACATCCCCGGGTCAGGGCGTAAAGAGCGGGACCGTCAAAGGTATTGTCCAGGGGTTCGGGACCAAGTTTGTCAAGCAGTGTATGGTTGCATGGGTTCAGACCACCCCATAAAATGGCTCCGAAACGTCTGGGATCGGTCAATCGCAGGCAATGACCGTCATCCAGGTGAAAATCCACATGATCGTGACGCTGCGCAGGATGATTGCCAGGGACAAACCGAAATACCCCGCTCATCCCCAGGTGCAGAATGACCGTTCCCACCTGGGTGTCCAAAAGCAAATATTTGCCCCGCCGTCGAACCGCCATGATTTTTTCGCCGGGAAGAACTTTTCCGAGTAGGTTCTCGGGCACCGGCCAGCGTAAATCGGTACGCCTCACGGTGATGCCCGTCAGTGTTCGCCCCACCACATGCGCGAACAATCCACGGCGTATCGTTTCCACTTCTGGAAGTTCGGGCATAGTGGCTCCAAAATTATGCTCAGGCCCAGCAAGAGACCGTAAAGCCTTGATCATTCCATCTGGCCTGCGATAATGCCAAGTTTGTTGGAAGAATCAAAGCTGGGCAGGATAAATCACTGGCCGACAGTGATCATCCAGACCCCTTTACAAAAATAATCCAGTTTTTTGTTCGTAACCGGGTTTGCGTAGCCAGCGGCATTATTGTAATCTTGTACGGCTCGCAACCCGACCGTGTTTTTGCGGGTCGGCACCGCGCCATCTCAAGCTTATGATCAACATGTAGGGAGATCAAGGACATGTTCGGATTGGGTACTTCGGAATTGGTCATCATCCTGGTGATTGTCCTCGTCATTTTTGGTGCCGGTAAACTGCCAAAGGTCATGAAGGATTTGGGTAGGGGCGTCAAAAGTTTCAAGGAGGCCATGACCGAAAAGGATGAGGTCATCGATAGCGTGACGCCAAACAAAATGGTGGATGTTGAAGTCCCGCACAAGAAAGAAAATATCTGACGTAAGTTTGTATCCCGACGGAGTGAAACCATGCTGGGTTTGGGATGGCTCGAAATATTTGTGGTCGTTGTGGTAGCCCTGCTGGTGATCGGTCCAGAAAGCCTTCCGGAAGTCGCTCGGACTTTGGCCAGGATGCTGCGGCAGCTCCAACGCATCGTTGCCGAGGTTCGTAACAGCGTCAACCTGGAGGAGCTTGAACGCCCCCTCCCCAAACCACCGGCTTACCCTGCTGCACCTGTATTGCCCTGGGTTGGAGACGCTTTGGATGACCATCATGGTTCAAATCCCGGCTCCGGTTCTGCCCCTGCAGGCTCTTCGGCGTCTGTACCACCCAAACCTGATGACAACAAACCGGATACCACTTCCAAGCCATGACTCAGGAATTTGACGATAAAGCCCCCCTGCTGGATCATTTAATCGAACTGCGGCGGCGAATCGCCAATTCCGTCCTGGCGGTTTTGGCGGGTTTTTTTATTTGTTATACCTTTGCCGATGAAGTGTTTGCCTTCCTGGTCGCCCCCCTGCGCGAAATTCGCGGCCCCGATGCCAAGATGATCTACACCGGATTGCATGAAGCCTTTTTCACATACATGAAAGTCGCTTTCTACTCCGGCCTTTTTTTGGCAGTACCCGTTATTCTTTCACAAGTGTGGTTGTTTGTGGCTCCGGGTCTTTACCAACACGAAAAAAAGTTTTTCTTTCCTTTTCTCTTCATGACGCCGGTGTTGTTTTTCGCGGGTGGTGCCTTGGCCTATACCTTCGTGCTGCCGCTCATGTTCCAATTTTTTCTTAGCTTTGCCACACCCTCCATCGAAGCACTCCCATCGCTGAAAGAATATTTAAGCCTGGTAATGACATTGATTTTTTCCTTTGGCTTGGTTTTTGAGTTACCCGTAGGCATCTTGCTCCTTATCAAAGCGGGAGCCGTCAGTACAAACGCACTGGTGGCCAAGCGAAAATATTTTGTCGTCCTGGCGTTCATCGTGGCCGGTGTGTTGACCCCTCCCGACCCTTTTTCCCAGATCATGCTCGCCATTCCCATCCTAATCATGTACGAAGCTTCCATCATTCTGGGGCGGAAATTGGAAAAAAGTCGCGATCTGGCCGAAGCCCAGGCGAATCAGGAAGACAATAAAGACCAAGAAAGCCAGGAGGCAGAGTGACGGATGACCACTCCCGGACCTTTGGAGATCATCCCCCTCGGGGGGCTTGGCGAGATCGGCATGAATCTGCTGGTCTATGGCTACGATGACAAACTGCTGGTGGTGGATTGCGGTTTGACCTTTCCGGGCAACGATACCCCTGGGGTAGATGTCATCATACCCGATGTCGGCTTTCTCACCGAAAACCGTGACCGCGTGCTAGGGTTTGTGTTGACGCACGGGCACGAAGATCATGTAGGAGCCATGCCTTACATATGGCCGGATGTGGAGGGGCCGATCTACGGCAGTGCCATGACTTTGGGACTTCTCAAAGGTAAGTTCCGCGAACATGGACTGTTGGAAAAAGCCACCATGATCGAAGTTGGCAATCGTCAACCGTTTCAGGTCGGTCCTTTCAATCTGACCTTCATCCAGGTTTCCCATTCCATCGTCGATTCCTCCGCCCTGGCCATCAAGACTTCGTTGGGCACCATTATCCATACCGGCGATTTTAAAATCGACCATACCCCGGTGGACAACCGCCCTACCGACCTTTACTCCCTTGCCCGTTACGGCGAAAGCGGGGTGTTGGCACTCCTGTCCGATTCGACCAACATCAACCGCCAGGGAGCAACCATCTCCGAACGGGTGGTTTCGGGTGCTCTAGCCAAGGTGTTTGCCAAATCCCAGGAATTGCTCATCGTCGCCACCTTTGCCTCCAATATTCAACGTATCCAGCAAATTCTGGATGCGGCAATGGCCGTCAACCGCAAGGTTGTCATCAGCGGACGGTCCATGCAAACCAATATTGAGGTGGCTCGTTCGCTCGGATTTTTGCGTATTCCGGAAAACATCATCATTGATGTACGCTCTTTTTCCCATCATCCGCGCAAGGACATCGTGGTGATCTCCTCAGGCAGTCAAGGGGAACACAATTCATCGTTATCGCGTATCGCCCTCGGCGAGCATCGGGAAATTAAAATCTTGCCTGGGGATGTGGTTGTCCTTTCATCGCGATTCATTCCCGGGAATGAACAAACCATCTGGAGCTTGGTGAATCGAATGTTTCGCCTGGGAGCCGAGGTGATTCATGAGTGGAATCTGCCCGATATCCATGTTTCCGGCCATGCGCCCCAGGAAGACCTCAAACTAATGCTGGCTTTGACCCGGCCCAAATATTTCATTCCCATTCATGGTGAAATCCGGCACCTGCATAGCCATCGCAATCTGGCCGTGCAGATGGGAGTGGCCGCAGAAAACACCCTGGTAGCTGAAAACGGCAACCGGATCGTTATAGACAGCAACGGTATCGCTATCGTTGGTCAGGTTCCTTCGGGGCGTGTTTTTGTCGATGGCAAGGGGGTCGGCGACATCAGCGACATCGTCCTTCGGGATCGGCGGCACTTGTCTGAAGATGGGCTGGTGGTGGTGGTTCTGGTGGTGGAAAAAAGTACCGGAAATATGCTTCAACGTCCCGAACTCCTGACCCGTGGCGTAGTTTACGAGGAAGACAACCAGATCCTTTTGGAGCAGGCCAAGGAAGCGGTGGAGAAGGCGTTGCTCCTGGGTTCCAAAGGGATGGATTTTGCCGATGATGAGGGAGCGGGTCCTGCCGATCTGGTCCAAAGGGCGGTACGTCGATTTTTTAAACGAAAACTGGGTCGCAGACCGGCGGTTATCCCTCTGGTCATGGAGATGTAGGACACATCATGGCGCGAAAAAAGAACAAATCCCGTGAACAGGACCAGATGAATATGGAGCGTCGCCTGGCCATCCTCCGCGAGGGGGCGGCCGTGTTTTTGGTTGGGGTCACCGCCTATCTGGCCATCTCCCTTTTCTCCTATAGTGTTCAGGATCCGTCATTCAACAATACCGGAAATGGCGAAATCTCCAATCTGGGTGGCCTCGTTGGAGCCTATCTGGCCGATTTTCTGCTGCAATTGTTTGGTTACTCTTCCGTATGGCTGCCTATTTTTTCTGGCCTGAGTGCTTTTTCGCTCATGCGTCGGGGTCCCTTGGGTCTGCATTGGGAACAAATCGCCACCCTTCCCATGCTCGCGGTGGTCACAACCATCCTGTCGGTCATGTTTTATGGGGCAGAGGGATCCCCCATGCCGGCGGGACCCGGAGGTCTGTCGGGTATGATGGTCACCAAGGCCCTGAACCAAACCCTCGGCCACTGGGGATCCCTGCTGCTGCTCATGACTTTGGGTTTGCTTTGCTTTATGGTTTTGACTCGGTTTTCCCTTTTTGGCACATTGCTTTGGCTGAAAGATGGGGGAATGAGTCTCTACGCCCTGATTGTTGCCCGTTCCCATGCGGCTGAAGCGGCCAGGCAACAAGATTCGGATAATCGCGGTTTCGCCGTCAGAGATGCACCCGAATCTTATCTTCCCGACGTCAGAGCCACAGAAATACCGGCCTTTCGTTTTCGTGACATGAAGGTGGCGGAGGTTCCTGCGTCTGGTTTTCGTGATACCAAGGTTGAAGAGGAATATGTTCTGCATCCCGAAGTCGCCGAAGTTTTGCAGGCGGCTGCGACGCATCATCGCCCGGCCCAGGACCGTTCCCAGGAGACTTTGGCCGATGTATCGTCCCCGGCCCGGGAGCAACGGGTTGAAACTCCGGAAGCGGAGTTTTCCACCCCACGTCTCGGTCCAGGCAAGTTTTTGGCTCCCGTTGCCGGACTGGTCATCGATTCGGTTGACAGGGTCACATCCATTTTGAAAAGACCTGAGAAAAAAATGGAGCAGCCTGAATGGCTCTCCCCCATGGAATACGATCCATCACCCGCTTTACCCCACGAACGGCAGGAACCAGCTTTGGATGACGAAGACGCGTCTGTCCTGCCTTCCCGGGATGAAAGTGAATCCATCCGATCTTTCCACAGAGAAACGGACCCTGGTTTTATTGAGGATGCCTTGCCCCTTTCGGCGAACATGGTGGATCCATCACCGCCGGAAACGCCTGTGCCGTTCCAGGATGCGGAGGTTGTCCTGGAACCTGAGAAGCCTGAACCTAGCGTATTCAGGGATCCCGTTGTTACCAGAGAGGAGGGTGCACAGCAACCAGGCTCATGGATTGCCGCCGCATTGGCATTGAAACGGGAAGCCGAAGTCGAAGTCGATACGGTCAATCCGTTAAGGGTACCATCGGAATCTGATTCTCATGATCTGGATCCCGTTACCTTACCGCAACCCGACTTGACCCCGTTTTCATCATCGAGGAGAGACCTTTCCACTGAGCCTGTTTTCGATACGGAAGGGGAGATGGATGATCTGGACGAAGGAGAAGACGATTTCGCCCTGCCGAAGAATCCATTGGACATGCCCAGGGAAGAAATCGAAGTTGTGTTTGAAGAGGATGAGGGTGATGACGAGGTGCCTTTGCCCCCGAATGTAGCCAGTCACCAACCAGAGGAACGGCTGGAAAAACCTGTTAAAATGGTCCCCCTGCCTCCCATGGATCTTCTGGAAAAATCCACGGGTGGCGCAGGTGAGATCGACCGAGAGTATTTAACACAGCAGGCCCGATTGTTGGAATTGAAGCTGGCCGATTTTAAAATCAAGGGTCAGATTACCAATGTATTGCCGGGTCCGGTGGTTACCACCTTTGAATTTGATCCTGCCCCAGGATTGCGGGCTTCCAAGGTCATTTCCATTTCCGACGACCTGGCGCGATCCATTCTGTCTCCATCGGTGCGGGTGGTGGGCAACATTCCTGGGAAAAACGTCATTGGTGTCGAGGTTCCCAATCAGACCCGCAACACGGTGTATCTTCGAGAAATTCTTGAGTCAGAACAGTTCATTCGCACCGGACATCCCCTGGCGGTTGCCCTGGGATCGGACATTACCGGTAATCCGGTAGTGGCCAATCTGGCCAAGATGCCCCATTTATTGGTGGCAGGCACGACCGGATCGGGAAAATCCGTGGCACTGAATGCCATGATTTGTTCCATACTGTTCAGTGCCCGGCCCGATCAGGTGCGTTTTCTCATGGTGGACCCAAAAATGTTGGAACTGTCCATCTACGAAGGAATTCCCCATCTGCTGGCCCCTGTGGTCACCGATGTGCACAAGGCGGCCAATCTTCTCAAATGGGCGGTGCTGGAGATGGAAGAGCGTTACCGCCTGATGTCCGAGGTGGGAGTGCGCAGCCTGGAAAGTTTCAATCGCAAGATTCAGCATTGTCTGGAGACCGGCGAACGACCGATGCGGCGGGTCAAGGTTGGTTTCGATCCCGAAACCGGGTCGCCCGTTGAACAAGAAGAGCCGATTTCTCTGGTAGCCAAGCCTTTGATCGTCATCGTTATTGACGAGCTGGCCGATCTGATGATTCAGGTAGGCAAGGAAGTGGAACCGGCCATTGCCCGTCTGGCCCAGATGGCGCGTGCTGCGGGGTTGCATCTGATCATCGCCACCCAACGTCCCTCTGTAGACGTGATCACCGGCCTGATCAAAGCCAATTTTCCCACACGACTGGCGTTTCAGGTTTCTTCAAAAATTGATTCAAGGACCATTCTTGATGCCATGGGGGCGGAGCGATTGCTGGGGATGGGTGATGGATTGTATCTGCCACCCGGAACGTCGCACCTCAAACGTATCCATGCCCCCCTGGTCACCGACAACGAAGTGCATAAACTGGTTGGGTTTCTCAAGGAGACCTGTGGTTCACCAAAATATGACATGGCGGTAATGCGGCATGCCAGTGATGACGATGGCGATGGAGATTTGGCTTTTGGTGATTCCCAGTCCGACGCGGAGCCTGTCGATGCGTACGATCCCCTCTATGACCAGGCGGTGGCGTTGGTCGTCAGGGCCAGAAAGGTGTCCACCAGTATGGTGCAACGTCATTTCAAGATTGGCTACAACCGCGCCGCCCGAATTGTCGAGCGGATGGAGCTGGACGGATTGGTGACCCCTTCCAACACGGCGGGTAAACGCGAAGTGCTCACCCCAGGTCAACAGGAAGATTCAAGATGAAAGCCTTTGTTTGTCGCTGGTGGTCTGCCGGACCCACTGTCCGGGGGGAGAAATCCCCCCCCCGGGCCGGCAATGGTTTGTAATCACGACACCTGAAACGTTGATTTTTTACCCACCGTTAAATCTCGATGGGTTTTCTTCAAGTCAATTCCCTGGTCTGGCAGCCCGGAACAAGAGCCATGTCAAAACTGCAAAATAAAGAACCAAACCAATCGCCAGAAACATCACGTTATCCATGCATCACTCCACTTGGCAAATCCGTTGTCCAATCCAGCTACCCATATCCCTAAAATGCAACCGGCTTCGTTTATCAGATTGACGACACTCACTAAGAGCTGCTTACCTGGAAACGGCGTGCGCAGAAAAACAACCCGCCCGTTTCAGGTTCAAACTTCAGTGAGGGCCTTGTGGGCGAAACCGCTCCAATCCGATGCCACGAAGCCTTACCCTGCCGAGGTTCCTTTCAATGGACATGCCAAGCTGAGAATTTTAATACTCCCATGGAATGGGTTTCCCCACAAGGATGACTGCACACTTAGGGTTAGCCCCAGACAAAAGGTAGCTCGCTGGAACAAAAAAGTATGGAGTTGGTTAAATTTATCCTGGATCTGAAGGCATGGACGACTTCAGATGGACATGGTCACCAAAGATCGTCAAGGAACTTAACGATGCGTCGAGCCGTCATCATCACCCTTTTTGGATTTGCCATTCTGTCTGCCAATTCATTGGCTTTGGCGACGACTGGTGTCAAAGTTTCGGTTATTGCCATCGATAAACTTCTCGTCAATCCCTGGGAGGAGGCACAAGCTCGCGTCATCAGCCTTAACGATGTCCCGTTATCCGCCGAGGTTTCGGGGATTATCCGCCGCATGGATGTGGATGTAGGGGACAGCGTCAAGCCAGGGCAACTGCTTGTTGCCATCGATGATTGGTCACATCGATCCCAGGTGGACCAGGAAGAGGCGGGGTTGGAGGTTTTGCATGGGCAGTTGCACCTAGCGCAGCGACAACTTGAGCGGGTTCGTACCCTGCAATCGAGCAATCAGACCAGTCGTGAACGTTTTGACACAGTGGAAAGCGAGGTTGAGGTTCTCAAGGCCAGGCTGTCGCAACAGAAGGGGCGTCTTGAAGAAGCCCGGTCGCGTTTGGCGAGGACCCAGGTATTGGCACCTTTCGCCGCCATTGTCGTCGAACGAATGGGGCACAGAGGGGCCTGGATTTCTCCAGGAAGTCCTTTGCTTCGCCTAGTGGACATCGAGCATGTCGACCTGTCGGCTCAGGTGGCGGGGGAAGCCGTGGGGCGAATGAAAGAGGCTTCAAGCCTGCGTTTTTTACATCAGGGGCAATCCTACGATTTGCGCTTGAAAACAGTCATCCCTTTGGAATTGTCAGCGACGGGAACACGAGAAGTTCGCTTGACATTCACTGGCGCACCGCCCATCCCCGGGGCCTGGGGGCGGTTGCAATGGCAGGATTCGCGTCCGCATCTTCCCGCCTGGATTCTCGTCAAAAGGGATGGAAAATTCGGAATTTTCATTGAACGGGATGGCAAAGCGACGTTTCAGCCTTTGCCGCAAGCCACTGAAGGAAACCGAACTCCCTGGCCTTTTCCCGATCGGTCATGGCAGGTGATCGTGGAAGGACGCCAATCGCTCAAGGATGGTGACCTTGTGTCGGGCACTGCGGCGGTGGGTACGCAGCCATGATGCGATTGTTACTCTCCAACCCTGTCTTTGCCAACCTGACTTTTTTCTTGGTTCTTGTCACCGGATTTCTTTCCTATGGCCTGCTGCCGCGCCAGCAGGATCCGGACATGAACTTCAACTGGATCAGTATTGTGACCCTGTTACCGGGGGGGTCGGCCACGGATGTGGAAAAAATGGTGACCGATCCCCTGGAAGATGCCATCCAGAAAATACCCGATGTCCGTTTTGCCATGTCCTCCAGTCAGGAGGGTGCCATGGACATCCTGCTTAGATTCGAGGATATGGATGATCGTACCTTCGACAAGCGCGTCAATGATTTGCGTCGTGAAATTGCCAATAAGAAGGCGGAATTGCCAGAGGATGCCACCGATCCGAACATCATGGAAATCACCAGTGCCAACGGTTGGCCCACCGTCATGCTGGCTGTCGTCGGGGTGGCAGATGACGAAAACCTGCGCCAGAACGCCCGGAGAATCCGCAAGGATTTGGAACGAATCAAGGGGGTGGACGATGTTCTTGCCTTGGGATTGCGGGATCCAGAATTGCAGATTCGCTTCCATCCGGAAAAACTGCAACGTTTTGGTTTGTTGCCAACGCAATTGGCCGATTTGGTCGCGACCCGCATCAAGGATGTCTCCGGGGGGGCCATCGTCCATGGCTGGGACAACTGGTTGCTCAGAATGGAAGGGACCACCATGGATATGGAGAAAGTGGCCACCATGACCATCCCCACCCCGGTGGGAGAATTGGCCATCGGACGTGTCGCCGACGTGGTTCGGGGACGGCATAAGGCCAAGGAGGCGGTGCGTTTTCAGGGCAAACCTTCCATCATGCTGACGATAACAAAACGCCCTGGAGTCAATTCATTGGAATTGACCGATCGCATTCGTGTCTATCTGGACCAGCAAAAGGCAATGGCCGAAAAAACGGGGGTTACCCCTGTCCTGGCCGATGACCAGACCCACATGGTTCGCCAGGCGTTGGGGACCATGGAAAGCAATGCCTTGCTCGGACTGTTTTTGGTTTTGGTCACCACATGGCTTTTCCTGGGTGGACGTATCGCAGTCCTGGTCAGTTTGGGAGTCCCCTTCTCCCTGGCCGGTCTGTTTGCCCTTTTATACGGTCTGGACCATTCGCTCAACGTAATGGTGCTCCTAGGGGTGGTGATCGCCCTTGGAATGTTGGTGGATGACGCCGTGGTGGTCGTAGAATCGATCTACAACAACATTGAAGAAGGGATGCCGTCCATGGAGGCCTGCATCGCTGCCCTGAAGGAGGTGGCAGCTCCCGTGGTTACTTCCGTTCTTACTACCGTCGCCGCATTTCTTCCGCTCATGTTGCTTCCGGGTATTTTGGGAAAATTTATGCGGGTAATACCTTTTGTTGTCACGATGGCGTTGTTGATCAGCCTGGTGGAAGCCCTTTGGATGCTTCCGGCCCATGTGGTGGCCATGGACATCAAGGCCAACGCAGGGGGGCGCATGCATCGATGGCGCACCTGGTTGTTAGTCAAGCTGCGACGTGGTTATGGCTTGATGTTGATTAAAATTATCAGGAATGCGAAAACTTCATTTTTTCTTGCATTCATTCCCTTTATTTTGGCAGCGTGGACGATTGCTTCGGGGATGGTGAAAACCGATTTTTTTGCTTCCGATCCCATGCCACTGTTTTACATCAACATTAAAATGCCTTCCGGCACCCCTTTGGAACAGACCATGGCGACCACCCGCGCCATCGAGGTTGAAGCGGCCAAACAAGTTGGTTCTGAAGAACTCCAAAACATGGTTGCCTATGCTGGCCAAATGATGACCGAAACCAAACCTTTTTTTGGTGACCGATATGGGCAGATACTGGTCAGTCTGACTCCGAATCGTCACCAACGAAGATCTGTTGCGACGATTATCGATGCCATGCGTCCCATTGCCGCGAAGGTAGTTGGGCCGGAAAGTATAACCTTTTTGTCCATAACGGGCGGACCCCCGGTGACTCGTCCCGTCAGTGTAAAAGTTCGCGGGGATGATTTGGAGCAGATTCAACGAGGGGCCAAAGCGGTCAAGGGAATTCTTAAGGCCATGCCCGAAACAAGCGATGTGACGGATGATTTTTCCGAAGGGAGCGTTGAGCTTGTATTGACTGCCGACGACCAGGCGATGCAGCGTGCGGGTTTTCATCCCTCGAATCTGCCCAGACTGGTGCAGTTATTGGGAAATGGGGAGGTTGCAGCGCGGTTTCAGAATAATGGAGAGGAAACCGAGGTTCGGGTCATGGCCGATTATCCCGAGGGTGCGGAGATGGACCGGGTTTTGGATACGCCCCTGGCTGTGGGTGATGGTCAGTCGATGCGTCTGCGTGATTTGGTGCACCACAAATCGCAGCGGGGTCCGGAGGCGATTCGGCATTATAATTTTCGCCGTTCGATCACCGTCGAGGCGGATCTGGACAAGACCAGGATGGACACTTTGCAGGCCAACGAACATTTGAAAAACGAATGGCAGAAAATCCATCAGGATCATCCGGGAATCGATCTGGATTTTTCCGGCATCCTGGACGATCTGAACGAGGCGATAGATGCCATCGTAGTGCTGTTTTTATTTGGGATCGGCTTGATTTTCATGATTTTAGGGGCCCAGTTTGGCAATTATTCCCAACCACTCATCATCTTATTGACCGTTCCCATGGCGTTTACCGGTGTGGTGCTTGGCCTGCTGGTTTCAGGACACCCTTTGAGTCTTTACACCTTGTATGGGGTGGTAGCCTTGGCCGGAATCGCCGTGAATGCTGCCATTGTGTTGATTTCAGCAGCCAATGATCGCAGGAAAGAGGGAATGGCACCGACACACGCCATTATTTACGCTGCCAAAAGGCGTCTTGTTCCCATTCTCATCACCACGGTGACGACCATAGCCGGTCTTTTTTCCCTGGCCGTTGGCATGGGGGGCAAATCACTCCTGTGGGGACCGGTTGCTACCGCCATTGTTTGGGGTTTGTTTTTTTCAACGACGCTATCCCTGTTTCTCATGCCATTGATCTATGTTGCTTTTTGGGGCAAAAAAACGGGTGAGCGAGGCAAAAATAAAGGGCTTTCCAGACGAGTAGCCCCCATGATCATTCGACCATAACCATTCAGTCCCCCCTAGGGGTATCAACAAATGATCGATTTGACTTTGATTCTTTTGGTCCGCAGGGCATAATGCCCAGCGACCCTGGCTGGATTCCTCCACGGCATCACTGGTGGATGCGGAAAGCCTGAACAAGGGCGTCATGGCTAAAATCTAAAGTCAGAGTCCATACCGGCAGGCCAAAGAAAATTATGGGAAAAAAACTTTACATGTACTTTCTTCAAAAGGGTGCTGCCTGCCTTCTCGCAGCCACAGTCGTGGCTGCCCTTGGCGGTTGTGCCGCCCCTGGTGAGGAAGAAAGCAGGCTTTATAAATACATGACCTCGTTGCGTTCGGAGTTTCCCTACAGAGACTCCAATCCTGGGGCCGCCATTGTCTGGGGGTCGAGGGTTTACGACGATGGTGTCCGCTATGAAGGAGAATTCAATAATGGCAAGCGCCATGGTCGGGGGAAGCAAATCTGGCCGGACGGTGCCGAGTATGAGGGGGAATACCAAAACGACAAGCGCAATGGTCAGGGCACGTTTACTTGGCCCTCGAAAGCCAAGTACGAGGGTGATTTTGTCGATGGCAAGCGGCATGGAAAAGGTGTTTTTACCTGGCCCAATGGTGCTCGCTATGAAGGCAGCTATGTGGACAGCCAGCGGGATGGGCCGGGTGTTTTCTTTCATCCCCCGGATACCGCTGGCAGGGTGCAGAAAGAAAGGCAGATGTGGGGAATGGATCAGTTGATTTCCAGCAGTCCCCTGGATGAAACTGTGGCTGAGCCCAAGGTTGCCCCGTCCGCATTGTTGCCGAAAGAACCCGTCGAGGTCGGCAATCAACTTGCCGATACCCGGCTTGCCCGTTCCTCGGATGCGCCACCCCTCGACAAAACCCCAACCAAACCCGCATCCGTGGCACCAACAACGACGGGTTCGTTGCCCGAAATATCCGGAATTGGAACACCTTCCAAAACTCCGGTTACCACGTCTGCCGTTTCGCAAACAGAAATCCCCACGACCAAATTATGGAGCGACCCGGAAACAGGAATCTCCCTGGCTTTTATTCCAGGGGGATGTTTTTCCATGGGGAGTGAACAGGAGAGTGAAAATGAAAACCCCGTCCACGAAGTCTGCCTGGATTCTTTCTGGATGGGGGTCCATGAGATCACTCAGAAACAATGGCGTCAGGTGCTGAACTGGCTTCCGGAACAGTCGGTTCTGGATGATCGTTTTCCGGTTGGAAATGTTTCCTGGCAAGGGGTGGATGAGTTTCTTCAGGCCATCAACAAGCGTTCCGGCATTCATTTTCGTTTGCCCACGGAAGCCCAGTGGGAATACGCCTGCACCGGGGGTGGTCTGGATAAATTTTATTGTGGCGAGGGGGCAGTACAAGAACTGGGATGGGTTGAGGAAAACTCGGACCATCGGCCGCACGCACCGGGAGAACTCGTGTCCAACCGGTTTGGGCTGTACGACATGACCGGTAACCTTTGGGAATGGGTCGCCGATTGGTATGGTGCCGATTACTATCGGCACTCGCCGCAACGAAATCCCACCGGTCCGGCATCGGGTACGTCGCGTGTGTTTCGTGGTGGGGGTTGGTTAAGCAAGGCGGGAGTGATCCGTGCGACAATGCGCCACGATATGGATCCCCATCGATCCTACCCCCTCATGGGGTTGCGATTGGCGGCCCCACGGGTGTTGGGCGTGCCCTGAACCAAATATATCGCGGAGGACCGGGGGGATCATACCCAATGCCATTAACTTAGCATTCTCCGAACATTTATGCCAGAATAACAATACGTTCACATTTGTCAAAGGAGACTTCCAAATGACACCAGAAGATCAT